>NZ_JBLVKW010000054.1:0-21676 GCF_048270745.1 Streptomyces sp. NPDC056231
GACGCTGTTGGTGACCAACAGCGTCGGGCTGCCCCCGGGCCCCCGTTTTCATTCGCCGGAAGGGTCCGGCGGCCGCCGAAGGGCTCAGGGCCGCTTCTGCGGGCGGTACGACGGAGGGCGGTCACCCTGGTCGGGGTGACCGCCCTCCGTCGCGCCTACGGGGCCTACTTGCCCTTGGCGGCTTCCTTGAGCTTCGAGCCCGCGGAGACCTTCACGCTGTAGCCGGCCGGGATGTTGATCGGGTCGCCGGTCTGCGGGTTACGAGCGGTGCGAGCGGCACGGTGGGTGCGCTCGAAGGTCAGGAAGCCGGGGATGGTGACCTTCTCGTCGCCCTTGGCGACGATCTCACCGACGGTCTCGGCGAGCGCGGCCAGCACGGCGTCGGCGTCCTTGCGGGTCACCTCGGCACGGTCGGCCAGGGCGGCCACCAGCTCACTGCGGTTCATGTTGTTACTCCCGTGTTCTTCTTGCCTGTGAGGCGTGAGATCGAAGCCGATGCTGCCAGGGCCCTCGGACAGTCCCCGAAACCGGGTCTGTCATTAGACCTCGCGCCTTGTGGGGTCTCCCCTGGACGTAGTCCTGAGGAAGCATCCTGCCCCCACCTGCGGCGGGAAAGCCAATCCGGCACCCTCCGGAGTCACACGAAAAGCGCCACTGCCTCGTCGTGGTGACGTTCCGTCGACTCCCTGAAGCGGTCCGCAGCGGTTGCGGACCTCTGCGGGGCTCGCTGCCCGCCCACCCTAAAGGGGTGTTTGGGGTGCCGCGACACGCGACGCGCCGTCGGTCAGGCCGACGTGGGGGGCACCGCGGCCGTGGGCGACGCCGGCAGGGGCCGTGGCGGGTTCTGTGAGGGGTGGGGTTCAGCCGAGGTCCCCCGGGCCCGTCACAGCGCCCCCGACGCCCTTCGCGGCGTTCCGGACGGCTCCGGCCACCGCTCCCGCGACCCTCTCGTTGAAGACCGACGGGATGATGTAGTTGGCGTTCAGCTCGTCCTCGGCGACGACGTCGGCGAGGGCGCGGGCCGCGGCCAGCATCATCTCCGTGTTGACCGTGCGGGACTGAGCGTCCAGCAGACCGCGGAAGACGCCCGGGAAGACCAACACGTTGTTGATCTGGTTCGGGAAATCGGAGCGGCCGGTGGCGACAACTGCTGCGGTCTGGCGAGCGATTGCCGGGTCCACCTCGGGGTCCGGGTTCGCGAGCGCGAACACGATCGCGCCGTCCGCCATCGCCGCGACGTCGTCGCCGTCCAGCACGTTCGGAGCGGAGACGCCGATGAAGACGTCGGCGCCCACGACCGCCTGCTTGAGGGTGCCGGTCATCGACTCGGGGTTGGTGTTCTCGGCGATCCAGCGCAGCGGCGAGTCGGCGTCGGCGGAGAGCAGGTCCTCACGGCCGGCGTGCACCACACCGTGGATGTCGGCGACGACAGCGTGCTTGACGCCCGCGGCGATGAGCAGCTTGAGGATGGCCGTACCGGCCGCTCCGGCGCCGGACATGACGACCCGCACGTCACCAATTCCCTTACCCACCACGCGCAGTGCGTTGGTCAGCGAGGCCAGGACGACGATCGCGGTGCCGTGCTGGTCGTCGTGGAAGACGGGGATGTCGAGAGCCTCGCGCAGCCGTGCCTCGATCTCGAAGCAGCGGGGCGCGGAGATGTCCTCCAGGTTGATGCCCGCGAAGCCGGGGGCGATCGCCTTGACGATCTCGACGATCGCGTCGGTGTCCTGGGTGTCGAGGCAGATCGGCCAGGCGTCGATGCCGGCGAACCGCTTGAAGAGGGCTGCCTTGCCCTCCATGACCGGCAGGGCCGCCATCGGGCCGATGTTGCCGAGGCCGAGCACCGCGGAGCCGTCCGTCACAACTGCGACGGAGTTGCGCTTGATGGTGAGACGGCGGGCATCCTCGGGGTTCTCGGCGATCGCCATGCAGACCCGCGCCACACCCGGGGTGTAGATCATCGAGAGGTCGTCACGGTTGCGGATGGGGTGCTTGGACGCCATCTCGATCTTGCCGCCGAGGTGCATCAGGAACGTACGGTCGGAGACCTTGCCCAGCACGACGCCCTCGATGTCGCGCAGACCTTCGACGATCTCGTCCGCGTGCGAGGTGGAGGAGGCCGCGATGGTGACGTCGATCCGGAGCTTTTCGTGACCGGAAGCGGTCACGTCGAGGCCGGTGACCGAACCGCCGGAGGACTCCACGGCCGTGGTCAGCTGGGAGACTGCTGTGCCGCTCGCGGGCACCTCCAGCCTGACCGTCATCGAGTACGAGACGCTGGGCGCCGTTGCCATGGCCGAGTCCTTCGCTTTCCCTAGCTTCATTGCCACGCGGCCGGGGCGTTCGCCTCGGACACGCTTCCCGATATTCGCACCTACTGATGAGTAGCCGGTAATGACTGCCGCGTTTCGGAAAGTAGTTTCCACCATACGAGATAAGAGGTGCTGAGCGGAACCCCCCACCGGGGGGACGGACACGCCAGGGCCGCAAACGAGAACAGACCCGCGCCACCGGAAGGTGACGCGGGTCTGTCTTTTCACGTGAGCGGCACCGACCCGCCATGCTCGCCTCGCGGCAAGTGGTCGCTCGTAGCGACGAAGGTTGGGCCCGGGGGCTTGGATCGAGCCGGTGCCGACACCAATCTAACAAAGACCCCGGAAAAGTGATTCCCCCATCTCGGGTCGACTTCTCCCCGCCGGTCCACGCCCGCCTCCGCCCGCCTCCGGCTCAGTCCCTCAGCAGGTCCGGCACACCGTCCTCGTCGGGCAGGTCCCGCTCCCCCGACACCACGGTCAGCTGCTGCGTCGCCCGGGTCAGCGCCACGTACAGCACCCGTAGACCGGCCGGTGACTCGTCCGCGATCTCGGCGGGCGAGACGACCACCGTGGCGTCGTACTCCAGGCCCTTCGCCTCCAGACTGCCCAGCGCCACCACCCGGTCGCCGAGCTCCGCCAGCCACTTCTGGGCCTGCGCCCGCCGGTGCATCGCGACGACGACACCGACCGTGCCGTCCACCTCGCCGAGGAGCCGCCTCGCCTCCTCCCGTACGGTCCCGGCCGGATCGCCGTCGCGCAGGGCCACGAAGCGGGGCTGCACGCCCGTCGAGCGGACCGCGGCCGGGGACTCCATGCCGGGCATCGCGAGCGCCAGCACCTTCGACGCGAGCTCCGCGATCTCCGCCGGGTTGCGGTAGTTCACGGTGAGCGTGAAGTGACGGCGCGGGCGCCTGCCGAGTGCCTCGTCGCGCGCCTGAGCCGCCTCGTCCGGATCCGACCAGGAGGACTGCGCCGGGTCGCCGACGATCGTCCAGGTGGCCGTCCGTCCGCGGCGGCCGACCATGCGCCACTGCATGGGCGTCAGGTCCTGTGCCTCATCGACGATGACGTGCGCGTACTCCGTGCGTTCCGCCGCGAGCCGCTCGGCCCGCTCGCGCTGGGTCTCCTCGCGCTGCGGCATCAGCTCCTGCAGACCGGAGAGCTGGTCCAGCGGATCGAACTCGCGCTTCTTCTTCGGCCGGTGCGGGGTGCCGAGCAGCGTGTGCAACTCGTCGAGGATCGCCACGTCGTGCACGGACAGGGGGCCCTGGCCGGCGCTGTCCAGCCGCTTCAGCGAGCGGGCGAGGCGGCGCACCTCGCCCTGGTTGAGGACCCGACGCGCCCACCGGCCGAGCCGCTTCTCGTCGGCCATCGCGGCGAGCACCCCGCGCGGGGTGAGCTCGGGCCACCAGGCGTCCAGGAACTGCAGGAACGGCGTCTCGGTGGAAACGTCCTCGTCGAAGGAGGTACGCAGTTCCGCGGCGAGTTCCGGGTCGGTGTAGCGGCCCCGGCCGGAGGACTTGTTCCACAGGGCGTCCAGAAGCAGCCTGCGGGCACGCGGGCGCAGCAGGTTGACCGGGGCGGTGCCGCCGAGGACGGACTGCCGGATGCGGTGCAGCTCGTCGGCGTTCAGCTCCACGCGGGCACCGAAGGCGACGACGCGCAGCCGGGTGGGGGTGGTGAGGGGCGCGGCAGCCCCGTCCCCGGACTCGTCGGGCTCGCCGAACGACAGCTGGCCGTCCTGCTCGTTCTGCGGCGCACCCGGGGTCCGCGGCTGTTCCAGCGCCCCGCGGGCCGCCTTGCGCAGCACCTGGAGCATCCGGGAGGAGCCCTTGATCCGCGCGACGGCCGGTTCGTCGTACGTGGTGGCGCCCTCGACACCCGCCGCCTCGTCGGAGAGCGAGCCGACCGCGCGGATCGCGACCTGCCCCTCCTCTCCCAGCGAGGGCAGCACCCCTTCGGTGTACGCGACGAGGAGCGGGGTCGGCGAGACGACGAGGATGCCGCCCGCGTACCGCCGCCGGTCCTGGTAGAGCAGGTACGCGGCGCGGTGCAGGGCCACGGCGGTCTTGCCGGTGCCGGGACCGCCGGAGACCTCGGTGACGGAGGCGGCGGGCGCCCGGATCACCAGGTCCTGCTCGGCCTGGATGGAGGAGACGATGTCCCGCATGGTGTGGCTGCGGGCCTGGCCGAGCGCCGCCATCAGCGCACCGTCACCGATCACGGGCAGCTTGTGGCCGTCCTTGTACGCGGCCAGCTCCGGGCGCATGAGGTCGTCCTCGACCCCGAGGACCTTGCGGCCCTTGGAGCGGATGACCCGGCGTCGCACCACCCGGCCCGGATCCTTCGGCGTCGACCGGTAGAACGGCGCGGCGGCCGGTGCCCGCCAGTCGATGACCAGCGGTGCGTAGTCGGCGTCGAGGACCCCGATCCGGCCGATGTGGAGCGTCTCCGCGATGTCGGCGGTGCTGTCGTCGCGTACGGCGTCGTCGGCGGGTTCGACGGAGGTGTACGCGCCGTCCGGACCGCGCTCACCGTCCTTGCCGAGCAGCAGATCGATCCTGCCGAAGAGGAAGTCCTCGAACTCGCTGTTCAGCCGGTTGAGGTGGATCCCGGCCCGGAACACCTGGGCGTCGCGCTCGGCGAGCGCCCCCGGGGTTCCGACCTGACCGCGCTTGACGGCATCGTTCATGAGGAATTCCGCCTCGTGGATCTTCTCCTCGAGGCGGTGATAAACACGGTCGAGATGTTTCTGCTCGACACCGATTTCCCGGTCCCGCAACGAATCGACAGCGGCATCCTGCGCGGCCACCGAGGCCCCCTTCTGACGTGCATTGGGCAGCCGTCAACCTTATGCGAAGGAGGCCCGCCGCGCATCTGCGGCGGGCCCCGATCATGCGCGTCGCAGGTATCGATTGCGCGTCGGACCCCGATGGCGGGTGCGTCCACGGCCCGATTTCCTGCTGCCGTCCCTACACGTCGATGTCCACCAGCCTCTTGCCGTCGAAGGTCCGCACCTCGAAATGGTCGATGTCGGCGCGGTCCATCGCCGCGCCGCCGTGGACGTAGAGCGGGTACTTCGCGGACGGGTGCGTGGAGTCCTCGATGCCGTAGCCCCACTTCGGGACGGACCAGGAGGTGACGACCTCCTCCTCGCCGCTCCTGGACACGGCGATCAGGCTGCACTTCTGCGGACCCCTGACGTTCCTGAGCTCCAGCACCGCGTGCGTGCCCCACGCCTTCTTCTCCATACCGACGGTGGCGGCGACCTCGGTGGTGGGGTCGGTCGCCTGCACCTTCTCCTGCATGTGGTGGAAGAACGCGTCCTCGGCGGGGCTGGTGGGGTTCGGGTCGGCTGCCTGGGTCGGGCCGCTGTCGCCGCCGGTGGCCATGACCGCGACGACCGGACCGCCGATGATCAGCGCCGCTGCCGCCGCCACCAGATACCTGCCGCGTCGCCTGCGCCGGGCCCGTTCGGCCGCGACCTCGTCGACCAGCCGGTCGAGCACCCGGGGTGCGGGCGGCTCCGGGACGTACGGGACGGGACGGGCGCCCGGCACGGTGGCGGGGGCCTCGGCGAGCATCGCGAGCATGGGTTCCATCCCGGCGAACTCGTCGAGATGGGCGGCGCAGAGCGCGCAGCCCGCCAGATGTGCTTCGAAGGCGGACGCTTCGGCGTCGTCCAGGATGCCCAGGACGTACGCACCGGCGGCGTCGTGCTCCGGCCCTTCCGCCGCCGCGCCGGAACCGGAACCTCCGAAGCCATCGGGGCCGCCGCAGCTGCCCGGACCGAGGGGGAACACGGGGCGGCCACGCGGACCTGTGGGGCCGGTGGGGCTGGAGGGACCGGTCGGCCGCGGCCCGAAAGGCTCCCACTCGTGGTCGCTCATGCCGTGATCCCCCTCTCTTCGAGTGCGAGCTTCATCGAACGCAGTGCGTAGAAGACCCGGGACCGCACCGTGCCGCTGGGTATGCCGAGCACTTCGGCGGCCTCATTGACCGTACGTCCCTTGAAGTAGGTCTCGACCAGCGCTTCCCGATGGGCAGGGGTCAAATCGTCGAGCGCATCCGCGAGAGTCATCAGCCACAACGCCTTGTCGATCTCGTCCTCCGCGGGAATGACCTCCAGCGGCGACGGATCGACCTCGTGCGGCCGGACCTGCCGGCTGCGGTGGCCGTCGATGACGATGCGCCGTGCGACCGTCACCAGCCAGGGGCGGACAGAACCGGTCGCCCGGTTGAGCCGACCGGCGTTCTTCCAGGCACGGATGAGCGTTTCCTGCACCACGTCCTCGGCCCGCTGACGGTCGCCGGCGACGAGGCGGAGCACGTACGCGAGCAACGGTGCGGCGTGTTCGCGGTAGAGCGCCCGCATCAGTTCCTCGTCCGGAACGGCGGAGGGTGACGGGGGCGGTTCACTGCGATGTCGAGCCCTGTGCGGACGGTCATCGGCCACGGCCGCATCCTTGCGCACCCGAACCTCCCGTTCGAGACCTGTAGAGCTCCTCGGTCATCGAATACGGAGGCGGGCCGCGATCCATTCAAAGCCGTTCGAGATTTTTACGTGGACACGATGTACCTGTGCACGACGGTTCACGCGGACACGTCCGCCGGGGCCGTGAGCGCCGCCGCCCGCCGCCGGTGCCGGGCCACCCGCTCCCGGTTCCCGCACACCTCGCTGGAGCACCACCGGCGGCGCCTCCCCCGTGACGTGTCGAGGTAGAGCCGTCGGCAGGTGCCGCCCTCGCAGCGGCGGAGCCCGGCCCGGGCCTCCGGGTCCGTCAGGAGTTCCACGACGTCGCGGGCGATGGCGGCCAGCAGCGCCCCGCACTCGGGCTCGGCACTGAACGCCCGTACCAGAACACCGTTCCCGGTGCGCACCGCCCGCAGTCCCGGCGGCGGCGCGGCGGCGAGTTCATTGACCCGCTCCAGCACGCCCTCGGCGCCACGACCGCCGAGCTCGGCGGTCAGCAGCCGGTCGACGCCCGTCCGCAACAGGCGGAAGTTCAGCAGCCAGGTGTCGTCGACGGCGTCGAGACATGTGCCCTCCGGTACGAGTCCGGCGGCCACCAGCCAGTCGGCGAGCCGGTCGGTCCCGTCGAGCAGTTCGCAGGCGCCGGAGGTTCCGATCCCCGTCGCCACCAGGTCCAGGCAGAGCCGCCCGGAGTCGAACCGCCAGTCGCACGAGCCGCTACCCGACACCATGCGCATGTCACCGCCTCCGGAGTTCGCCGGTGGGAGCCACCACCAGAGTGCCCCTCGGCGGCCCGGCCCGTAACCCCTCCAACCGCCGCCGAACTCCCCGCGTACGGTGGGGGCATGAGCGACGATCTCCGCGCGGCCGCCTTCTCGGCCGGAGCCCTGCTGCTGCGACCCTGGAGCCAGGACGACATACCGGCGCTGGTCGAGGCGTACCGCGATCCGACGATGCGCAACCGGCTGTGGCATGTCGTGACAAACGAGGCGGAGGCGGAACGCTGGCTGCGGATGCAGGCCGAGGGCCGGGAGACCGGCACCCTGTTCAACTTCGCCGTCGTCGACACGGAGCGCGGCGACGAGCTGGTCGGCAATGTGGTGCTCAAGTACCCGCACCCCGGATCCGGTTCGGCCGAGGTCGGCTACTGGACAGCGGTGTGGGCGCGCGGGCGCGGGATCGCCCCGCAGGCGGTCGAAGCGCTCACCGGCTGGGCGTTCACCGCCTTCGCCGAGGACGGCCTTCGACGGCTCGAACTGATCCACCAAGAGGACAACAAGGCGTCGTGCCGGGTCGCGGTCAAGTGCGGATACGCCTTCGCGGAGATCCTCCCGGCCCGCGCGCCATGGCCGCTCGACGGGCATCTGCACGTCCGGCACGCGGCGTAGACCGGCCGGGAGCGCGCAGCGCCGACAAACTCAGCCTGCCGGCGGGCCGTCGTGCAGGATCCGCTGGAACAGCCGGTGGTCCCGCCACTCGCCGTTGATGTGCAGATAGCGCGGAGCCGTACCGAACTCCTCGAAGCCGCACTTGGTGAGCACCCGCTGGGATGCCACATTGTCGAGTACGGTCCCGGCCTCCACCCGGTGCAGCCGCAGCTCGTCCCTGGCCACGGTGCAGATCCGCTGCACGGCGGCGGTGGCCAGACCGCGTCCGGCGTACGTGACATCGACCCAGTAGCCGAGCACAGCGCTGCAGAACGGCCCGAACACGATGTTGGAGAGCGTGAAACCGCCGACCGCACGGTCCTCGGCGTCGGCAATCACCCAGGGCATCACCCGCCCCGCCTCACGGTCCGCCAATATCGAGGCCAGGCGCTCCCGCTGGCCCTGCTCGGTGTAGAAGGTGTCGGGCCGTACGGGTTCCCAGGGCTGCATGTACGTACGGCTGCGAGTCAGTGCGTCGGCGAGCGAGGCGGCGTCGCCCGGGGTGGCGGGACGGAGTCGTACTTCCGCGTCGAGCCGGTGAGTGTCATGGATCATCCCCGCACGGTAGCCCGGCGTGACTCCGGCCCGCACGACCGCGCTCACCCCCAAATCCCTTCACGACGCCGGTTTCCGCCGGTCGTTCCGCTCCCGCATCCGTTGCGGTCCGCCGCGCCGGCCGTCCCGGGTCCGTCCTGGACGCCCGCGTATGGAGCTGCGCGTCTGAACGATGGAGCGCCGCCGCCCACGCGACTTCACTGGAAGACATGACAACCACTCGTCCCACCAGCAGCCTCCACCACCTCGTCCTCGGCGGCGCGGCCGTCGCCACCGGCCTGGTCGCCGGCGCGTTCCAGGTCTTCTCGTACGCGGTCATGCCCGCGCTCGGCCGCAGCGACGACCGGACGTTCATCGAGGTCATGCAGAACATCAATGACGTCATCCAGAACCCGGTCTTCTTCGCCGGCTTCTTCGGGGCGCTGATCCTCACCGGCGTAGCCGCCTGGCAACAGCGCCACTCCCCCGGCCCCCGCCGGTGGATCCTCGCCGCGCTCGCGGTGTACGCCGTTGCCTTCCTGCTCACCTCGGGGGTCTCCGTCCCGCTCAACAACGCCCTTGCGGACGCGGGGAATCCGGCACGGATCACCGATCCCGCTGCCGTGCGGGAACGGTTCGAGGACGCGTGGGTCGCCTGGAACGCCGTGCGGGCCGTCCTGTGCACCGGCGCGCTCGCCCTGCTCCTGCGCGCCTCGGTCCTGATGGCCCGTCTGCGTCCTGAGGAGCCCGCATACGTGACGTCCGCAGCCGGGTCCAGCGCCGGCTGGTAGCCGCGCTTGACGGCCGTGGGTCCGATGCCCGGGCCTGCCACGGCAGTGTGGGCAATCTTGCTCTCACCGGACCGGCGGCGGCCCGGTGAGGAGGGGGACGGTCACCGCGGGGCCGGTGCCTTCCTCCGTCTCCTGGACGCACCGGTCGACCTCCTGGACGCACCGGTCGGCCACAGCCGGGGGCTGCGCTTCGCCGCGACGTCCTCGACCCAGCCGACCGCGAGGATCATCAGCGCCAGCAGCGGCCAGACCAGGAACAGCATCAGTTCCGCGTACGAGTCGCTTATGTACGTACCGAGGTGATCACCGACCCAGGGGACGGTCCACAACTGGTCGATGAGCGGCGAGGTCGCCATGATCAGCAGGTTGTGCCAGAGGTAGATCGTCACCGCACGGTTGTTGGCGAGGGTGATCAGGCGGTCCAGGCGGGCCAGCCTGCCGGGGAGCTGCTGCCAGGACGGTGCGTACTGGAGCAGGATCGCGCAGAAGCCGAGTGACCAGGTCGCCTGGGCCAGCGGGATCTCGTCGAGATTCCAGCCCTCCTCCGTCAGATGCGCCGAGGCCCACCAAAGTCCGAACGCCATCGTGAGCGCGGCGAGCGAGACCGCCAGATAGCGCGGGATCTTCTTCAGCAGCCCGTCGTGGTGGGCGAAGCCGAGAATCCAGCAGGAGCCGAACACCGCGAAGTCGACGATCCCCTCGCCGGTCTCCCCGGGGACGGTGACCAGTCCGGTGCCGAACACGGCGGTGAGGCCGAGCGGGGCGAGCAGCGTCGGCCAGGGCATCCTGCGGAAGGCCTTCAGCAGCAGCGGCGAGGCGAGCACGAACCAGAGGTAGGCCCGGATGTACCAGAGCGGGCCGACGGCCTGGTCCGCCCAAGACACCTCCAGGAAGCCGCCCGCCGATCCGCTCTCCCAGGGATACGGCGGAGCGCCGACCGGAAGGAGGTAGCAGCCCAGCTTGATGAACCACCAGATGCCCTCCTCCTTCACGGGCTTCCAGCCGAGGGCGAACATGACCGGGACGACGACCGCGGCGAACGCCCACATCGGGGGCAGCAGACGGCGGAGCCGGGCGCGGACGACAACCGGGGCGGGGCGGTCCAGTGACCGTGCCATCAGCGACCCCGCGAGGGCGAACATGACCCCCATGGAGGGGAACACGACCGTCAGCCAGGCCCAGCCGAAGATGTGGAAGACGACGACACGGACGAGGGCGACGGCGCGCAGCAGGTCGAGGTAGCGGTCTCGGCCCGGCCTCTTCGGGGCGGGCGGGGCGGTGGCCTCCGACGACGGTGCGGCGGACTGTCCCGGCACCGGCACCGGCACCGGTGCCGGGACCGGGTGGGGCGGGGGGAATGCGGGGGTGTAGTTGCTCGTCATGCGACGGGCCTCCGATCGTTGACACGCCTGCGCTGGCTCACGATCACGCCGGGTGCTTCCACCACTCCGGTACGGCGCAGCTTCTGCCAGCGCAGCCGGCCGCCGGTCAGTGCGGTGATCCAGGACTGGAGCAGCACCACGTACATGAGCTGCCGGTAGAGGATCTGCTGGAGGGGCAGCGAGATCAGATGCGTCATGCGTTCCCGGTCGAGCCGGAAGGCGTACCCGGCGCAGACGGCCTGCACCGCGAGGACGCCGAGCCAGGCGACGACGGTCTTCTGAGTGGGGCCGAAGACCAGCCCGTACAGCAGGAAGACATCGATGAGGGGCGCGAGCAGCGGGGCGACGACCATGAACAGGGCGACGAACGGCAGGCCGACGCGCCCGAAGCGGCCGGACGGTCCGCGTTCGATGACGGCGCGGCGGTGCTTCCAGATCGCCTGCATGGTGCCGTACGACCACCGGTACCGCTGCGACCACAGCTGCTGTACGGTCTCCGGCGCCTCGGTCCAGGCGCGGGCGTCCTCCGCGTAGACGATCCGCCAGCCGTCGCGGTGCAGCGCCATCGTGACGTCGGTGTCCTCGGCGAGGGTGTCCTCGCTCATGCCGCCGATCCGGTCCAGCGCATCGCGGCGGAAGGCGCCGACCGCGCCGGGGATGGTGGGCATGCAGCGCAGCATGTCGTACATCCGGCGGTCGAGGTTGAAGCCCATCACATACTCGATGTGCTGCCAGGCACCGATCAGCGAGTCACGGTTGCCGACCTTGGCGTTCCCGGCGACGGCGCCCACCTCCGGGTCGGCGAACGGCTGGACGAGTTGGCGGACGGTGGAGGGTTCGAAGACCGTGTCGCCGTCCATCATCACGACGATGTCGTGACGGGCGTGTGCGATGCCATTGTTGAGGGCGGCGGACTTTCCGGCGTTGCGCTGGCGGATGACGCGGACGTTCGGCAGCCGCAGCGCCTCGACGATGTCCGCCGTGCCGTCCGTGGAGCCGTCGTCGATGACGACGATCTCGATGGGGTGGTCGCTCGCCACCAGGGAGCGCACGGTGTTGGCGATGCATTCGCGTTCGTTGTACGCGGGTACCAGCACCGAGACGGGGCGGGTGTACGCGGGTCCCCGGCCGAAGTCCCGCCCTCGGACCTTCCGGGTGTGCAGGTAGGACAGCAGCAGCATCAGGCCGAAGCGGATGAGGACGAGCACCCCGATGAGGGCGAGCCCGACCACCAGCACGTCGGTGAGGTTCTCCGAGAGGCCGACGGCGTACACGAACGCCTTGCCCTTCCACAGCGCGAGCCCGGTCACGGGGGTGTGCGCGCTGGGGGCACCGAGAGCGGTGGTGAGGTTGGTGAACGTGTAGCCCTGCTGCTGCATGCGCGGGAGGAACTCGCCGAGCGCGGCCACGGTCTGGGACCGGTCGCCGCCCGAGTCGTGCATCAGGATGACGGCGCCCTTGCCGTCCTTGGGCGTGGCCCGTTCGATGATCGCGGGGACGCCGGGGCGCTTCCAGTCCTCGCTGTCGGTGTTGTTGACGACGGTGAGGTAGCCGCGGGCGCCGATGTACTGGGTGACCGGCCAGGAGCTGTTGTCCATCGCGTCGGCGAACGACGAGTACGGCGGCCGGAACAGGGACGTGCGGATACCTGCCGCGCCCGCCAGCACCAGCTGGTTCTGGGACAGCTCCCAGTCGATACGGGAGTGGGACTGGTAGGAGAGATCGGGGTGGTTGAAGGTGTGCAGCCCGACCTCGTGCCCCTCCTCGACCATGCGGTGGACGAGTCCGGGGTAGCGCGATGCCATGGTTCCCGTGACGAAGAAGACGCCGTGCGCGCGGTACTTCTTCAGCTCGTCGAGGACCCGCGGGGTCCACACCGGGTCGGGGCCGTCGTCGAAGGTCAGCACGATCCGGTGACCGGGGACGGTCAGCGACTTGGCGGGCGCGGTGGCGCTCCGGGCATCGATGACCGGACCTCCGTCGAGGATTGTGTCGGGCACACGGTCCGTGGCCGCCGGGGCCTGAATGCGGTGGTCGGCGAGGATTTCGCTGTGCACGTAACCGCGCAGCATCAGCATGGCGAGCAGGGCAACGAGGAATACGGACGGCAGCAGATAGCGCATGGGAAACCTGTGCCGCCTGTTCCGCTTCTGTCGGATGTGCCTGCCCCGCGAGGCGGGGGTGGTCATCTAGTGGGTGCCTTCTTGCTCTTCCACGGGAGGATCCGGGGACTGGGTGGGCTGGGTGGGCGACGGCGTGGGGCCGGGGTCGACGGGCGGCGTCGTGGTGGCTGCGGGCGACTCGGGGGCCGATGTCGCCGGGCGGGGCTTCGTGCCGCCGCCGGTGCCACCCGTGTGGGTGGCACCGACGGTGGGCTTCGACGGGGCCTTGGTGGACGCGGACGCGGACGGGGCGCTGGACCCCGCACTGCCCGAAGGCTTCGCGCGGACGTCGGTCACCGGATCCGCCACCGTGGCGCCCGGTGCCCCGCCCACCGGCACGACCGTGGGCGCGCTGCCCGACGGAGTGGGCGGCACCCGGACCTCTTCCGCCTTCTTGTGCTGTTTCTGGCCGGAGAGCGGCAGCCACGGCGCAGTGGAATTACCGCTGAGCAGGGCGACGACCAGCGTCACCGCGTAACAGGCGCAGACTGCGGCAAGGACCCAGCCCAGACGCCTGAACGTCTTGCTGCGCCGGCCGCTCTCGTCGACGAAGACCGGACCGTCGGAGCCTTCGGGGGCTCCCGGCTCGACCGCGAGCTCGGAGAGCTGACGCCCGAGACCGTCGCGCTGGACGGTGACGTCGTTCCATTCGTGCGTGTGCCCGGACCGGGCACCTTCACGCCAATTTTCCACGGATGTAGGCACAACTCCCACTCGGATAAACGGGCGCGCACGTTTGAGCCGGTCTCGTACCGGCGAACCGGGCCCCCACCCAGTCCGCGCGCCCCTCAGCACCTTGCACCCGGAGGATGAATGTGGTGCACGAAGCTGACGAAAATAGCCCTGAAAGGGTGATGCTCGCGGTGCGAGATGTACCGTTTTCACACGGCCCGGGACGGTCGACAGGCCCAAAACTGCACGCCCGATCCATGTTTATCCGTTCGGGAGTTGATGGATCGTCGGGCAACCAATCGGCCAATCGGCCCCTCCTCCCGGACGAGTGTTCCTATCGTGCGGGCACTTCACGAGAATCGAGAACGGCATGTCGGTCATCCTCATCACGGTCGGCCTCGCGGCCACCTTGTCCGGCTGCGCCGCGGCAGTCCTGCGATGGCTGCCTCCGTGGCTGTCCGGATACGTCGCACGTCCCCGGGCCTGGGGGATCGGCATGGCCGGCATCGGCCTCTTCGCCCTGGCTCAGGTCCCCTCGCTGCGTGAGCGCATCGAGGACGCGGGACCGGTGGCTGCCGCCGTCCCGTTCGTGGTGCTCGTCGCCGGACTCGTCGGCCTGGCGTTCTCCGGCGGCCGTCGCCGCAGCCGCCCGACCCGCTGAGCCGCCTCCGGGCCACCCCTTCACCTCTGCGCCATCAGTTCTGCGACATCAGTGCCAGATCGCCCTCGGGAAGCCAGCTCCCGGCGGGTGCCTCCAGCCCCCGTTCCGCCGCCGTCACCCTCGCCGCGACCCGCCGCAGCGCGTCCACCCCCGGGTGCTTCAGCCCCTTGCGCCACACC
This sequence comes from Streptomyces sp. NPDC056231, assembly GCF_048270745.1. NCBI lineage: Bacteria > Bacillati > Actinomycetota > Actinomycetes > Kitasatosporales > Streptomycetaceae > Streptomyces > Streptomyces sp. NPDC056231. The sequence continues at coordinate 14,601 of NZ_JBLVKW010000054.1, forward strand.
AGCGACACCGGTGACAGCGGTACGGGGTCGACCAACGGCCGTATGACCATCCCCGGCACCTCGATGAACTCGGTGCTCGCCAGCACCGACCAGCCCTGCTTCCGCACCACCCGGACGAACTCCTCCTCCCCCACGATCTCCGGGAACGGGGCCACCAGTTCGATCCCCCGCCCCGCGAAGAGCCGCTCCGCGAGGTCGGTCCACTCCGCCGTGGCCGGGTTGCCCGCCGCCGCGTACAGCCGCTCCCCCGCCAGCGCCCCCATCGGGACCTGGGCGAGCGAGGCCAGCGGATGGTCGTCGCGCAGCAGGACGGTCAGCCGTTCGAAGCAGACCGGCTGATGCGCCAGCCCCGCCCGTACCGCCGGATCCAGCCCGGCGACCCGGCCGAAGGAGACGTCGAGCCGCCCGGCCAGGATCTCCGCCGCCGCCCCCGTCAGCCCGCTCAGATAGCGCGCCACGAACTCCACTCCCGGTGCCTCGTCGCGGGCCAGGCCGAGCAGTCGGTGACCCGTCCCGATCGGGACGCTGACGTCAACCAGCAGCGGGCGCGCCTGCACCGCCCAGGCGGCGCGGAGGTCCTCGTGGGCGGCGATCACCTGGCGGGCCTGGGGCAGCAGCCGTTCGCCGTCGGGTGTGAGGGAGACCTGGCGGGTGCTCCGTACGAACAACTCCGCACCGAGCCTGCGCTCCAGTCTGCGGATGTCGCGGCTGAGTGCCTGCTGGGCCAGGTAGAGCCGGGCTGCGGCACGGGTGAAGTGCAGCTCCTCGGCGACGGCGACGAAGGCGCGCAGCAGCCGCGGATCGATGTCGGCTGAGGTCACGGGCCCGAATTTACAACACAGGTGCGTGAATGGGTGCGGAGCAGGTGTTGGACCGCCCGGGCCGGCCACCGCGAAGGTTGAGCCATGCCGTACGACACTCCCACCACGCCCCTGCATGCCGTCTCCGGAGGCATGCTGGTGATCGCCCCGCGGGCCGGCGCTCCCGTCCGCCGCGCCTCCACCAACCCGTACCGCCGACTGCTCGCCACCCCCGGCGCCCGCGCCTTCACAGCGGGCAATCTGATCGCCAGGCTGCCGATGGGCATGTTCAGCGTCAGCGCGATCGTCATGATCGCCGGGTCGCGCGGTTCGTACGCCCTGGCCGGGGCGGTCACCGCGACCGGGCTCGCCGCGACCGCCGTGGTCGCGCCCTGGACGGCCCGGCTCGTCGACCGGTACGGCCAGGCCCGGATCGCCGTGCCGGCCACCGCGATCGCCGTACTCGGCTCGCTCGCGCTGCTGCTCTGCGTGCACTACGACGCCCCGGCCTGGACACTCTTCGCCGCCTACGCCGCGACCGCCACCACCCCCAACACCGGCGGCATGTCCCGCGCCCGGTGGGCCCATCTGCACCGCGGCGACCCGGCCGCCCTGCACACCGCGAACTCCTTCGAACAGGCCGCGGACGAGCTGTGCTTCATGCTCGGCCCGGCCCTCGCCGCGTTCCTGTGCGCGGCGCTCTTCCCGGAGGCCGGGACACTCATCGGTGCGGTGCTGCTGATGACGGGCATGCTCATCTTCGCCGCTCAGCGCGCCACCGAACCCCCGGCGGCGCCCGGCACACGGGCCGGTTCCCCGCTGCGCACCCGGGGCATGCCCGCACTGCTCGCCGCCTTCCTGGCCACCGGCGCGGTCTTCGGCGCCATGGAGGTCGTCACGATCGCGCACGCCGGAGGCGCGGTCCTGGCACTCCAGGCGGGCGGCTCCTGCGTGGCGGGACTGCTGTACGGGTCGCTGCGCCCGGCCGTGGACATCCGGCGGCGGCTCCTGTGGTGCCTGGCGGGGATGACGGCGCTGATGTCCCTGCCGCTGCTCGCCGCCGCCTCGGCCGATTCGCTGCTTGCGCTGGCCGGAAGTCTGCTGCTGGCCGGCGCGGCGACGGCGCCGACGATGGTCACCGGGATGACGCTGGTGCAGCGGCTGACCCCCGAGGGTCAGTTGAATGAGGGCATGACGCTCTCCGTCACCGCGCTGCTGGGCGGAATAGCGGCCGGTTCGGCGACCGGCGGCTGGATGGTCGAGCACGCCGGGACGGTCACGGCGTACCTGGTGCCGGTGTGCGCGGCGGGGCTGGCCCTCGCGGTGGCGGCGGCCGGGATCCGCGTGCGCGGGAACGGCGCGTGACCCCGCACCGGCGCGAGGGCGCCGTACCCGCACACAGAACGAGGACCCCGCTGCCGGTGGGCAACGGGGTCCTCGTTCACATGGGAATTGTGGAGATGGCGGGAATCGAACCCGCGTCCAACGGTGCAGAATCAGGGCTTCTCCGTGTGCAGTTCGCTGCGCTTTTCTCGGCCCCGGAAATCACGCGAACAAGTCTCCGACGGGCTCAGTCACTGTTTGATTTCCTTCCAGGCCCCGTGACCGGGCCTAGAAGTTTAGATCCCTTGATGATGCCAGGATCCGGGTCGGGATCACCCCCGGGCTGACACTTCGCAAGTCGCTACTTAGGCAGCGAGGGCGAAGGAATCGCGCTTGGTGTTGGCGATTATTGGTTGCGACATATGGTTTACGAGATCATTGCCGCTTCCTCGACACGCTTCCCCTGCTTCGACATCCGCTGTCGAAACCGATCATCCCCATGTTGTTTTTTCAAATGCGCGCACCCGCTGTGGAGTGCAGTGCCATCGTACGTGACCAACGTGCGACGGTGCCAGCCTATTCCGGGCCGGCCCCGCTCAGGCGCTCCGCTGCCGCCGCCGGGCCGCCGAGATCGCGCGGTTCGTCTCGCGCAGGTCCTGCTTCTCCCGCAGCGTCTGCCGCTTGTCGTACTCCTTCTTGCCCTTGGCGAGCGCGATCTCGACCTTGACCCGGCTGTCCTTGAAGTACAGCGCGAGCGGCACGATCGTGTGCCCCGTCTCCTGCGCCTTCGACTCCAGCTTGTCGATCTCGGCCCGGTGCATCAGCAGCTTGCGCTTGCGCTTGGCGGAGTGGTTGGTCCAGGTCCCCTGCACGTACTCGGGGACGTGCACGTTGTGCAGCCACGCCTCGTGCCCGTCGATCTGGACGAAGCCGTCCACCAGCGAGGCCCGGCCCAGCCGGAGCGACTTGACCTCGGTGCCCATCAGTACGAGACCGCACTCGTAGGTGTCGAGGATGTGGTAGTCGTGCCGCGCCTTCTTGTTCTGCGCGATGAGCTTGCGCCCTGTGTCCTTTTCCTTAGCCATAGTGTGGCCATTTTCGCACTACGACCCGCCCCCGAGGCCACTCAATACTGTCTCGGCCCGCCGGAGGGCCCGGGAGCTGACCACGAGATCCGGGGTGATGCCGCGGCCGTCGACGCTGCGGCCCGCCGGCGTACGGTAGTGGCCGACGGTCAGCTCGGCCACCGAGCCGCCCGGGAGCTTGCTGGGCATCTGCACGGACCCCTTGCCGAAGGTGCGCGAGCCGACGATGACGGCACGGCCCCGGTCCTGGAGGGCTCCGGTCAGCAGCTCGGCCGCGCTCATGGTGCCGCCGTCGACGAGGACGACGACCGGGCGGTCCGTGTCACCGCCCGGCGTGGCGTAGAGGGCGCGCTGCACGCCGTGCACGTCGTAGGTGGCGACCAGTCCGCCGTCGAGGAATCCGGAGGCGGCGACCGCCGCCTCGGTGACCAGCCCTCCGGAGTTGCCCCGGAGATCGAGCAGCACCCCGGCGCCCGCCGGTGCGTCCCGGACGGCGTCACGGATCCTGGCGCCCGAGCCCTTGGTGAACGAGTCGACCTTGATCAGTACAGCCGCGGAGGAATCGGAACGGTCCGGTCCAAGATGCTTCGCCCCGAGCCTGCGGACCGTGACGGCCTCGGTGGTGAGCCGGGCCCGGGTCAGCGTCAGTGTCCTGGCCGGGCCGGTGACGCCGCGCTGGACCACCAACACCACGGCGGTGCCCACGGCAGCGCTCGTACGGTCCCCGCGCAGCAGGGCGACCACCTCGGAGACGGGGCGCCGGTCGATCCGGCGTCCGTCGAGGGTACGGAGCAGGTCGCCGGGCTCGATGCCGGCCAGGTCGGCGGGGCCGCCGGGCTGGACCCGGGCCACCGCGACCAGTCCGTCGGCGGATCGCTTCGCGGCCAGGCCGACGCCCGTGTAGGAGCCGTCGAGGGCCTGCTCGAACTCCTCGTACTCCCGCTCGTCGTACACCGCGCCCCAGCGGTCCCCGCTGCGGCTGACGACCGCCTCGGCCGCCTCCGTACTCGACTTGCCGTCGGCCATCGCCTCGGCCGCCGCGGCGGCAATCTCGTCGCGGTCGACGGTGGAGGCGACGGAACGGGCCTTCATCGCCGCGGCCCTCTCCTCGTCCTGCGGCAGCGACCCGGTGGCCGCGGCCGTGGCGAGGACGCTCGCGAAGACCAATGTCAGGGCCGCCCCGCGGCCGAAGCCGCGGGGCGGGAGACGATGCGTAGGGCCCGACATGGCGACGAGTCTAGGACAACGCCCCGAGGGCGCACGGCGGGTTGGGCCGCACGCCCCACAGGGCTCATGTCACACCTTGAGGTACTTGCGGAGCGCGAAGAGCGCGGCAACGGCAGGCATCAGCAGACCGATCGCGAGGACCAGCGGCAGCTTGGTGAAGACCGCGTCCCAGCCGATGAAGTGGATCAGGTTGAGCTTCGACTCGAGCGCCAGTCCGCCGTCGATCAGGAAGTACCGCCCGGCCAGCAGCATGACGCAGGCGAGCGCGCCACCGATGAGACCGGCGAACGCTGCCTCCATGATGAAGGGCATCTGGATGTAGAAGCCGGAGGCGCCGACGAGCCGCATGATGCCCGTCTCGCGGCGCCGGCTGAACGCCGAGACGCGGACGGTGTTCACGATCAGCATCAGCGCAATGACCAGCATCAGCGCCATCACGAAGAGCGCGGCCACATTCATGCCGTTCATCAGACCGAAGAGGTTGTCCAGGATCCCTCTCTGGTCCTGAACCGACTGCACCCCGTCACGTCCGGCGAAGGCGGTGGCGACGACCTTGTACTTCTTCGGGTCGTGGAGCTTGACCCGGTACGACTCCTGCATCTGGTCCGGCGTGATGTTGCCGGCCATCGGCGAATCGCCGAACTGCTCCTGGTAGTGCTTGTACGCCTGGTCGGCCGACTCGTACGTGACCGTGTCGACGACCTTCATCTTGTGGAGGTCGTCCTCGATCTCCTTCTTCTGCTGCGCGGTGACGGCGCCCTTGGCGCACTTCGGCACCGACTCCGCGTCGCTCTTGCTGCAGAGGAAGATCGAGACATTGACCTTGTCGTACCAGTAGTCCTTCATCGTGCTGACCTGTTCGCGCATCAGCAGCGCGCCGCCGAACAGGGCGAGCGAGAGGGCGACGGAGACGACGACCGCGAAAGTCATCGTGAGGTTGCGACGGAGGCCGACGCCGATCTCCGACAGGACGAACTGGGCGCGCATGGCGTCCTTTCAGTGCTCGGTGCTCAGTGCTGGTAGCCGTAGACGCCGCGGGCCTGGTCGCGTACGAGACGGCCCTTGTCCAGCTCGATGACGCGCTTGCGCATCTGGTCGACGATGTTCTGGTCGTGGGTCGCCATGATGACGGTGGTCCCGGTCCGGTTGATCCGGTCCAGAAGCTTCATGATGCCCACGGAGGTCTGCGGGTCCAGGTTGCCGGTCGGCTCGTCCGCGATCAGCATCATGGGACGGTTCACGAACGCCCGCGCGATCGCCACGCGCTGCTGCTCACCACCGGAGAGCTCACCGGGCATCCGGTCCTCCTTGCCGCCGAGCCCGACGAGGTCGAGGACCTGCGGAACCGCCTTGCGGATCTCGCCGCGCGGCTTGCCGATGACCTCCTGGGCGAACGCCACGTTCTCCGCAACGGTCTTGTTGGGGAGCAGACGGAAGTCCTGGAAGACGGTGCCCAGCTGGCGGCGCATGTGCGGCACCTTCCAGTTGGACATGCGCGCGAGGTCCTTGCCGAGGACGTGGACCGCGCCCTGACTGGCGCGCTCCTCACGGAGGATGAGTCGCATGAAGGTGGACTTGCCGGAGCCGGAGGAGCCCACCAGGAAGACGAACTCGCCCTTCTCGATATCGAGCGACACATCCCGTAGAGCGGGACGGCTCTGCTTCGGGTAGGTCTTGGAGACGTTGTCGAATCGGATCACGGATGCACCACGGTCGGCCGGGAGTAGGTGTGCGTGACCATACGCGAACCGGGCTCAGCCGTGCAGGCGCGCGTCCCGTGATGGGCGATTTATGGCGGAACGGAAACGGGTGAGGGCGCAACCGGAACCGGAACGGACCGGGCGTTCCCGGGCGGGCCGCGCCGAATTCCGCGCGACCTGGCACAGTGGAGGGGGAACGGATGCGTTTCCAGGAGCGTTGTGCGGAGAGAAGGCGTATGCGGCTCCGCCGCGCGGGAGGAGGAAAGCGCATGACCTATGACCGACTGGTGTGCGCAAACTGCGCGGCGCCCGTCAACGAGGGCCGATGCCCCGTATGCCGGGCCAGCCGCGCACGGCTGCAGCAGGATCAGGGCCAGGGAGCGTTCGCGGGGCTGAGCCCGGCGATGCTGGTCGCCCTGCTGGTGGTGCTGGTGGGCGCGCTGGCGCTGCTGGCGCACCAGACCGTGTAGCTGCCCGCAGCCGCCCGTACGGCGGGAGTGAGAAGTACGCGGAAGGGCCCGGGGCGCATGCCCCGGGCCCTTCTGTGTACGTAGGTGTACCTGGCAGCCAGAGGCCTCAGGCGACCGTACGGCCGTTCACCAGACGCGGCAGGATCCGGAAGCCGATGCCACCGGCGATCATCGTCGCGGCGCCGACCAGCAGGAACGTGGTCTCAGCCGCACCGGTCTCGGCGAGCTCGTCCTTGCCCTTGCCCTGCTCGACCGGCTGGTTGCCGACCGAGTCGGTGTCGGTGTTGTCCGCGCACACGGTGCCGTCGAGGTCGACGGTGCAGCCGCCGCCGTCGCCACCGGTGCCATTGCCGCCATTGCCGTTGCCACCGCCGTTGTCGGCCGCGCCACCGTTGCCGTTGCCACCGCCGTTGTCGGCCGCACCGCCGTTGCCGTTGCCACCACCGTTGTCGGCCGCACCGCCGTTGCCGT
>NZ_JBLVKW010000054.1:21772-55088 GCF_048270745.1 Streptomyces sp. NPDC056231
CCGTTGCCACCACCGTTGTCGGCCGCGCCACCGTTGCCGTTGCCACCACCGTTGTCGGCCGCGCCACCGTTGCCGTTGCCACCACCGTTGTCGGCCGCGCCACCGTTGCCGTTGCCACCACCGTTGTCGGCCGCACCGCCGTTGGAGGTCGTACCGCCCTGACCTCCGTTGTCACCGCCGCCCGCCGCGTCCGCGCCGTTCTCGGCACCGAGTCCGGCGTCGATGCCCAGGCCGCTGTCGTCGGCCTCCGCGTGGGCGGAGAGACCGCCGATGTTGACTCCGATGCCGACGGCCTGCGCCGCGCCGGCAGCGGTCAGCGAGGCACCCGCGGCGATTACCGCACCTGCGGCTATCCGCGCGACGCGGACTCGCGTCTTCTTGGTCATCTGCTGCTACCCCCAGTAGCTGTTCTCGTCAGTGGAGCAGCCATATGCGGGCTCACGGCTCTGCCGGGGGTTACGCACTCGGCCGGGGCCACGTCGGGCCGTAGCCAAGCCACCCTCCCCGTTCCCACCCGTCCCAGACATACGCATGCTGCAGTAGCACCCTGTCCAGAGATAAGGACTACGTCAAGCCCGTTCCGTGCAATGTGCACCGCTTTACGGCCGGTTGACCGTCATTCAGGGTCACGACTGTGATGCAGTCACCATGGCACCCACGCAATTAGCAGCCCCAACTCCCCTTCCTGGGGCGGAATTGCGTGTGCCGGCCGAACCGGGTCCGGCTACCGAGAACGGCGGTACCGGAACCCCTTGAGGGGCCCGGCACCGCCGTTCGTACGCTTCGGTGGTTACTTCTCGCGCTGCTTCCGCCAGCGGATGCCCGCCTCCAGGAAGCCGTCGATCTCGCCGTTGAAGACCGCGTCCGGGTTGCCGATCTCGAACTCCGTGCGCAGGTCCTTGACCATCTGGTACGGGTGCAGGACATACGAACGCATCTGGTTGCCCCAGGAGTTGCCGCCGTCGCCCTTGAGCGCGTCCATCTTGGCCTGCTCCTCCTGGCGGCGGCGCTCGAGGAGCTTCGCCTGGAGGACGTTCATCGCGGACGCCTTGTTCTGGATCTGCGAGCGCTCGTTCTGGCAGGAGACGACGATGCCGGTCGGCAGGTGGGTCAGGCGCACCGCGGAGTCGGTCGTGTTGACGCCCTGGCCACCGGGACCGGAGGAGCGGTACACGTCGACGCGGAGCTCGGACTCGTCGATCTCGATGTGGTCGGTCTGCTCGACGACCGGCAGCACCTCGACGCCCGCGAAGGACGTCTGGCGACGGCCCTGGTTGTCGAAGGGCGAGATCCGGACGAGCCGGTGGGTGCCCTGCTCGACGGAGAGCGTGCCGTAGGCGTACGGAACCTGGACGGCGAAGGTGGTCGACTTGATGCCGGCCTCTTCCGCGTACGACGTCTCGTAGACCTCGGTCTTGTACCCGTGCCGCTCGGCCCAGCGGATGTACATGCGCTGGAGCTTCTCGGCGAAGTCGGCGGCGTCGACGCCACCGGCCTCGGCCCGGATATTGACCAGCGCCTCACGGGCGTCGTACTCGCCGGAGAGGAGGGTACGGACCTCCATCTCGTCGAGCGCCTTCTTGACGGACGCCAGCTCCCTCTCGGCCTCGGCGAGGGCGTCGGCGTCGCCCTCGTCCTCGGCGAGCTCGAAGAGAACCTCAAGATCGTCGATACGGCCGCGGAGGGCCTCGGTCTTGCGGACCTCGGCCTGGAGGTGCGAAAGCTTGCTGGTGATCTTCTGCGCCGCCTCCGGGTCGTCCCAGAGGGACGGCGCCGCCGCCTGCTCCTCGAGCGCGGCGATGTCCGCCCTCAGCGCTTCGAGGTCCAGGACGGCCTCGATCGACCCCATGGTCGAGGAGAGGGACTTCAGCTCTTCGGAAATATCGACGACTGCCACGGGTCCAGCGTAACGGCTGTCGGCTCGGACCATCCCCGGGCCGTCCTTTCCGCGGGGATCCTTGCGGTCACGGCGCGGTTACGGAGCCGCCGGCACCGCGCTCTTCGTGTCCTGCGGGGTCGCGTCCGCGTCATTGCCGCCGAGGGCCAGCCAGCCGCCCACACCCAGGGCCGCGCACAGCACCAGCGCCACCGCGCCCAGCGTGATGCGGCGCTTACGGATGGCCGCCGACTTGTTCCGCGCCGAGCCCGGACGGGGCTGGCCCGGGGCGCGGGGGGCCCGGGCGGTGCCCCGGGGGCCGCCGGAGAGCTCGTCGGGGCCCGGGACGCGCATGCTGGTGTGGGTGTCCCGGTTGGAGTCCGGGGAGGCGCCGGGGACCAGCGGGACCGCGCCACGACGGCGGGGCTCGTCGGGGGCCGGGGTGTACTGCTGCTCGTCGTAGGGCTGCGGTTCCGGTTCGGCGCCGGGCTCGTCGACGTCCAGGGGCGGGATGCCGGCCAGGTGCGGGAGCTGCTCGCGCAGACGCGCCGCGAGTTCGGAGGCGCGCAGCCGGGAGGCCGGGGCCTTGGCGAGGCACTGCACCAGAAGCTGCCAGAGCTCCTCGGGGATGCCCGGAAGCGGGACCACAGTCTCCGTGACGTGGCGGCGCAGCACCGCGCCGGGGTGGCCGCCACCGAAGGGCGTGAAGCCCGCGAGGAGCTCGTACAGCACCGTCGCGAGGGCGTAGATGTCGACGGCGGCGCGCGGCGGGAGGCCCTCGACGATCTCGGGGGCCAGATAGTCCGGCGTACCGATGATCTTCGTGGCCTTGGTGCGGCGCGGGGTGTCGATCAGCTTGGCCACGCCGAAGTCGGTGAGCAGCGCGGGGTGCGAGCCGCCGGGGCCGAGCGGTCCCTCCATGTCGAGCAGGATGTTCTCCGGCTTGACGTCGCGGTGGACCACTCCGGCGGCGTGCGCGGCCGCGAGGCCGTCCGCGACGTCCGCGACGATCGCGACCGCCGCCTCGGGGGCGAGCCGGCGCTCGCGGTCGAGGCGGGTGCGCAGATCCGTACCGCGTACCAGGTTCATGACCAGCGCCAGGTCGTTGCCGTCCACGACGAGGTCGTGGACGCCGACGATGTGCGGGTGGTCGAGCCCCAGCAGCGCGGTGCGCTCCTGCACGAAGCGTCCGACCAGCTCCTGATCGGACGCGAGGTCCTCGCGGAGCAGCTTGATGGCGACGGGGCCCTCAGGACCCTCGCCGAGCCACACCGTGCCGGCGCTGCCGCGCCCCAGGATCTGGTGGGCGGTGTACCGGCTGCCGATATTCCGTGCCAAGACTGCTCCCTCAGCGGCTGGCGTTGGACCCCCGGTCGACAAAGTTACGCGGCGATCGGGGTGTTACGTGCCCTGGATGGCGCCAACCTTCACTTCTGCAGGCGAAATCGCTCCACAGAAGTCGACAAAGCTACGAAGTTGGTGATGCGGGCTCGGTCAGCCGCCACTGCTGCTGCCCAGTTTCGAGAGCCAGTCGGTGACAGTGGAGACCGCGCCGCTGATCGCTTGCCAGTAGCTCTGCCCCTGCCCAATCCAGTCCTGCAGCGGCGTCAGTTCCCAGATCAGCCAGCCCGCGACGAAGAGCAGCACCACCGTGAAGAGGCAGCCCTTGAGGCAGCCGAGACCCGGGATCTTCATCGGGTTGGCGCTGCGCTGCCTCGGCTCGCGGGGCTGGCGCGGGGCCGGCCGCTGGGGCGCCGGCTGCTGCGGAGGTGCGTACTGCTGCTGGGGGTACTGCGGTTGCTGGCGGCGCTGCGGGTACTGCTGGCGCTGCGGCTGCTGCGGGTACTGCTGGTGCTGCGGCGACTGCTGGTGGTGCTGTGGAGCCTGCTGCGGCTGCTGGCGCTGCGGCCGACGGCGCAGCGGATCCTGGCTCGGATCGAGGTACTGGACCTGCGTCTGCTCGTTGCGGTCGCGGGCCGCCTGCAGCTGGGACTGCCACGGGTGCGGTCCGTCGGGCTGCGGCGGGCCGTCGGGGCGCTGCGGCACGGGCGGCATGACCGCGGTCGGGTCGGCGTGCCCGCCCTGGCCCTGCCCCTGTCCGTACCCGTGGCCGGGCGGGTGCTGCATGACGCTGGTCGCCGCGTTCGGGTCGTACGCACCCGCATTGCTCGGCAGCACCTGCGTCGGGTCGGCCGCATCGGGGGTTTCCGGAACGGCTGCGGGCGCCGGGTCGGGTGCGAGCAGGGCGCCCACACCGTCGGCGGCCGCGATCTGCGCCGAGGTGGCGTGCACACCGACGCCGGCCGCGACGGTACGCAGGCCGCGGGCCAGGTTCTCCGCGCTGGGCCGTCGGTCCGGGTCCTTGCTCAGGCAGCGCTCTATGACCGTCCAGAGCGGCGCCGGGACGGTGGTGGGGCGGCGGGGCTCCTCACTGAGGTGCCGCTGCAGGACCTCGAGGGCCGTGCCGCCGGAGAACGGCGGGCGCCCGGTGACCAGCTCGTACAGCAGGATGCCCGCGCCGTAGATGTCGACGGCCGAGGTCTGCGGGCGGCCCTCGGCGGACTCCGGCGCCACATAGGCGGGCGTGCCGACGAACTCATGGGTCCGGGTCAGGCCCGGGGAATCGGCGAGCCGTGCGATGCCGAAATCGGTCAGCATCGGATGCATCTGGTCGTCGCGCTCGGACAGCAGGACATTCGCCGGCTTCAGGTCGCGGTGGACGACACCGTCGGCGTGGCTGGCGGCGAGCGCGTCCGCGATCTGGGCGGTGAGGAGTGCGGCGGCGACCGGGGTGAGCGGGCCGTTCTCGCGGAGGTAGCGGTGCAGGTCCGGTCCGTCGACCAGATCCATCACGAGGGCGAGGAGATCGCCCTCGACGACCAGGTCGCGGGTGCGCACGATGTTCTCGTGGGTGAGCCGCAGCAGCACGGACCGCTCGCGCAGGAACCGCATCACCACGTCCGGGTCGTTGGCGAGCTCCTCCTTGAGGACCTTGATGGCCACGGTCTCACCGGGCTGGCCGGCGACGGCCGCCTCGGTGCCTGCGGTCTCCCGCTGGCGGGCGCGCCAGACGGTGCCCGTCGCGCCGCGTCCCAGCGGCTCTTCGAGCAGGTACTTGCTGCCTACCGGCCGCACGTCATGCGCTCCCTGCTGATCGTGGTGCTTACGGCCCCCCGGAGCCCGCCCCGGGAGTTTCCGGCCCACTCTAATGCCGCTCCGAGGGCTTCGAGCGGGTCACCGGCCGGTCACCTTCCGGTCGTGGACGCGGTGGGAGCCATCGTGTCCGAAAGAAGACGCCCACACCGGACAGATGGTTGCCGCACACACGTGCGCCTGGCCGGCTTCCGATGGTTGCCCGGCTTCTGTGCGCTCTCCGGATTACCGCCCCAAGCAGGCACTTTTGGGTAGACAGCCGACCTTTCAAGATCACTTCGAGGTGGCCCCCGGGCACGTTGTCAGCGGCAGGTGCGAGGATGCCTCCAGCACGGAACTGTGGGGTCGGAGCCTCGCGGTACGTGACGACCTGTACCGGACGACGCGTCCGTGCCGGGTGGGGGGAATCACAGGGCGTTTCCCCTGCCGGGCACCCCGCGCAGAAGGGACCGCTGACGGCGATGCAGATCCGGCTGACCGTCCTCGCGCCGCGCAGCGGCCAGACCCCGGCGCGCGCCTGTGACGTGCTCGTCACCGCCCCCGCGGGGACGGCACTCGCCACCGTGGCCTCCAACCTGGCCGCCGCCGTCTCCGGGCCCGACGGCTCGCTCGGCAGCGGAGCGGTCGTGCTGTTCGCCGGCCGCGACCGGCTCGACGCGCAGCGGTGCGCGCTCGGCGAGCCACCACTGGTCGACGGCGCGGTGCTCTCGCTCCAGGTCCCGGGGGAGGTCGAGGCGGCGGCCGACGCCGTTCCGGCGCAGTTGCACGTGGTCGCGGGGCCCGATGCGGGCGGCGTCCATCTGCTGCACGGGGGACAGATACTGATCGGCCGGTCCGCCGACGCGGACGTCCCGCTCGACGACCCGGATGTGTCCCGGCTGCACTGCGCGGTGACGGTCTCCGAGAACGGCGCGGTCTCGGTCGCCGACCTGGGCTCCACGAACGGCACCTCGCTGGACGGTACGGAGGTCCACGACCGGCCGGTCCGGCTGAGGCCGGGCGCGCTGCTACGGCTCGGCGAATCGACGCTCCGGCTGACGCCGGGCTCGCCCACGCCGTCGCTGGCGACTGCGCCAGACGGCGAGGGGCATCTGCGGGTCGCACGGGCGGCGGACGGGAACCCCTGGGAGGGACCGGACGGGTACGCCACCGGTCATGCGTACGGCGCGGGCGCCGCACCCGTGGCCTACCCGGACAGCGCACCGGCCGGGTCCGACGACGGGGGCGCACGGGGCACCGCCCGGCGGGCGTCCGGCCGATTCCCGGACGACGAGACACCCCGGCGCGGCGGGATAGGGGCCTGGGCACGCCGGCTGGCGGGGAACAAGGGCGAGCCGGTGCACGAGGCGGCTCCCGACGAGGCAGGGGCAGTGGGTCTGCCGGGCCCGCTCGCGTCCGTACCGCGCCCGCGCTCGTCCTCGGCGGGGACATGGCCCGACCCGGCGGCCGTGCTGCTGACCGCGCTCGGGCCCGGACCCCGGCTGTGGGAGCGCGACGCCGCGCACCCCGAGGCGCTCGTGGTCCGGCTCGGCACCACGGACCGGGCGGAGCTGCCCGCCGTGCCGGTGACCGTGGGACTGCGGGAGGCCGGTTCGCTGGGGCTCGCCGGTCCGCGGGAGCGGCTGGCCGGGCTCGCCCGCTCGACGGTGGCACAGCTTGCCGCGCTGCACTCCCCGGCCGACCTGGAAATCGTGCTCATCAGCACAGACCGTGCCCGCAGCACCGACGAGCGCAGGCGCGAGTGGGCGTGGCTCGGCTGGCTGCCCCATCTGCGGCCGATGCACGGACAGGACTGCCGGCTGCTGCTCGCGTACGACCGTGAGCAGGCGACGGCGCGCACGACGGAGCTGGTGCGCCGGCTGGACGACGGGCCGCTCGGCACCGACTGGGCCAGCGCCGACCGGAGCACGGTCGCCGAAACCGCCCGGCGGTACAAGGGCCCGTTCACCGTGGTGATCGTCGACGGCGACCCCGGATCCGCGGTACTGCGCGAGACCACGGCACGGCTGGCCGCCGCGGGTGCGACGGCCGGGATCCATCTGATCTGTCTGGCCGAGACGCCGGCCGCGTCGCCCACCTCGCCTGTCGCCGCGACATACGAGGCGGCCTGCCATGCGTCGATCGCGTTCCGCGAATGCGGAGCGGTGGGGATGCTGAGCGGCGACGTGGCAACGGCACTGCGGCTGTTGCGCACCGCGGGCGGACAGGCCGCGGGCCACGGCACGGTGGCCACGGTGGACGCGGTGTCGGCGGCCTGGGCGGAGCGGTTCGGGCGGGCGCTGGCACCCCTGCGGACGGAGGGTTCGGCGTCGGCGCCCGCCCGCCTGCCGACGGCAGCCCTCCCCCGGTCCGCCCGCCTGCTGGACGAACTGGGCCTGGCCAGAGCCACCCCGGCCTCCCTGATGGCCCGCTGGGCCTCGACCTCCGAGACCCAGCCGGGGGCGACGGTGCGTGGGCCGGGGAACTGGAACGGCGGTGCCGGCGGGACCGTGTCCGGCGGTGCCGGCGATCCGGGAGCAGCAGCCGTGGATGCCCGCGGTTCGGGCCGTACGGCATACCCGGGCAGCGCGGGCCCTCGCGTGGGGGCACAGCGCACGGTGCCGGTCCCGGGCCCGACGGATGCCGGCGCCCAGGGGTCCGATGAGGACCACGGAGCGGGGTCGGGGCGCACCGCATATCCCGGCGGCGAGTCCTCCGGCTCGGGCCGTACGCCGTACCCGGGAAGTGAATCCGCCGGTTCCGGCCGCACGCCGTACCCGAACGGTGAGACGTCCGGCACATGGGGCCGCAGGCCGTACCCCGGTTCGGCGAACGACACGCACGCAGGCACGTCACGGCATGCATTCAGCCGCGACGAGGGCCGTTCGACGGCCGGTTCGGGTCGCACCGCGTACCCGGACACCGGCAGGCAGGGTTCCGGACGCACCCCGTACCCGGGCACGGACACCCCCGGCTCGGGCCGGACCCCGTACCCGGACACCGACTCGTCCGGTTCGGGCCGCACCCACCACCCCGCCGCGCCCGCACCCCGCGTCGGTGCGCAGCGTTACGGCAGCGCGTCAGGAGACGTCGGCGGCTCCCCTGCCGTTCCCGGGGCGGAGCATGCAACAGCCGTCGGCACGGCCACGGCCGCCACCGCCGCGCCCGGCACCGCAACCTCGCCGCCTCCCGCCTCCGCCTTCACCGGGCGGCCCGTCGTCGTTCTCGGTGCCGGGCCCCGGGGTGCGGTCAGTGTCGACCTGGCCGATGAAGGGCCCCACCTCCTCATCGAGGGCCCGGTCGGCAGTGGACGTACGGAGTTGCTGCGAGCCGTCGCCGCCTCGCTGGCCGCTGCCGCGCGTCCCGACCGGCTCGGCATCCTGCTGGT
The DNA here is from genome assembly GCF_048270745.1 of Streptomyces sp. NPDC056231. Classification (NCBI taxonomy): domain Bacteria; kingdom Bacillati; phylum Actinomycetota; class Actinomycetes; order Kitasatosporales; family Streptomycetaceae; genus Streptomyces; species Streptomyces sp. NPDC056231. The sequence continues at coordinate 30,169 of NZ_JBLVKW010000054.1, forward strand.
CGACGGAGCCGGTGGTGAGCGCGGCGAAAGCCTGCGCCCCTGCGCGGAACTCCCGCATGCGTTCACCCATTTGGTCGCCTCCGATCCGGTCAGAATGCGCGAGTTCGCCCAGGCCCTGGGTGGCGAGCTGAAGCGGCGGGCCGAGCTGCTCGGGCAGCTCGACTTCAACGACTGGCATGCCCGGCACGACGTGGCGCAGCAGACAGTCGACCGACGCGCCGCCGGCGCCGCCGAGCAACGCGGTGACCTGGACCCGGTGATGAGCGGCACGCTCCGGCTGCGGCCCGCCGCCACACGGTCCGCGGATCCCGGTCCGTCGCCGCTGCCCCGGCTCGTCGTGCTGGTCGACGACTTCGACGCCCTGGTCGCCCCCGCGCTCGGCAGTCCGGGACGGCCCGCCGCCGGCTCGGTCGTACGAGCGCTGGAGTCCGTCGCCAGGGACGGTGGCCGGCTGGGCGTGCATCTGGTCGCGACGTCCGCCCGCGCCGACCGCACGGAAAACACGGAGCTTGCCCGTGGGGCGCGGCTGCGCGCGGTGCTCGACGCACCCGTCGCCACACCCTCGCCGGAGGATCCGGCACCCGGCCGCGGCCGGCTGGGGCATCCGGACGGGCGGGTGACACCGTTCCAGGGCGGCCGGGTCACGGGCCGCATTCCGCGCACCGCGACCCTGCGGCCCACCGTCGTCCCACTGGAGTGGGAGCGGATGGGCGATCCGCCGACCCGGCGCCCGGTCCGGGAACTGGGCAACGGACCGACGGATCTGGCACTGCTGGCCAGCGCGCTGGAGCGGGCCGCCCGTTCGGTGAACGCCGAGCGAATAGCTCCACTCGTGCCTTACCAGTCCTGAGGCGTCCTCGCCCCGGTCGCCGGTGCGCCCTCGGTCCCTCCCATGACCTCAGAGGCATGGGAGGGACCGCCTCTACGGGCTTCCTCCACGAGCCCGTCCGGCGATCGGAAAAGACTGACTTCACGTCACGAGCCCATCACAATCGATCAGTTGGAGCTGAAAGCGGTATTGCGGCGTCCGCGCACCGGGCGTAGGACTGGTGCGCACAGGACGACCTGATGGACGAGCGGCACCGCCGACCGACCGGCGGCCCCGCCCGTCCGTTCACGCGCACAGGAGAGACGGGGCAGCGATGCGCACAACGCTTCGGATTCGCAGGGCCGCGATGGTGTTCACCGCCGTCGGCGCACTGGCCCTCACCGGCTGCGGCGACGACGGCGGCAGCGAAAAGGGAAAGACGGGAGGAGCGTCCGGCAGTGACGAGCCGAGCTCCTCGGCCGTCGCACTGCCCAAGCTGGACGGCGAGAAGATCTCGGTCGCGGCCGTCTGGACCGGGCCGGAGCAGGCCAACTTCATGAAGGTCCTCAAGGAATTCGAGAAGCGCACGGGCGCCACGGTCACGTTCGTCCCGGCGCAGGACCCGATCGTCAACTTCCTCGGGACGAAGATCGCGGGCGGCCAGCCGCCGGACGTCGCGATGATCCCGCAGGTGGGTGCGATCAAGCAGGCTGTGGAGAAGAAGTGGGCCAAGCCGGTCGGCGCCGACGCGAAGGCGCAGCTGGAGAAGAACTACGCGAAGGTCTGGCAGGACCTCGGCGCGGTGGACGGCGCCCAGTACGGCGTCTACTTCAAGGCCGCCAACAAGTCCCTGATCTGGTACAACGCCAAGGCGTTCGAGAACGCGGGGGCAAGTGAGCCGAAGACCTGGAAGGACTTCATGGCGACGGCCGAGACGGTCTCCGCCTCGGGTGTCACCCCGGTCTCCGTCGGCGGCGCGGACGGCTGGACGCTCACCGACTGGTTCGAGAACGTCTATCTCTCCCAGGCGGGCCCGGAGAAGTACGACCAGCTGGCGCAGCACAAGATCAAGTGGACCGACCCGTCCGTCAAGGACGCGCTGACGACGCTCGCCGAGCTCTTCGGCAAGCCGTCCCTGATCGCGGGCGGCGCCGACGGTGCCCTGCAGACGGAGTTCCCGGTCTCGGTCACCCAGACCTTCACCGGCGGTGACCAGCCGAAGGCCGCCATGGTCTTCGAGGGCGACTTCGTCGGCGTCAACATCGCGCAGACCAAGGCGAAGATCGGCACGGACGCCAAGGTGTTCCCGTTCCCGGCGGTCGGTGCCGAATCGCCCGTGGTGACGGGTGGCGACGCGGCGGTGGCGCTGAAGGACAGCAAGGGTGCCCAGGCCCTGCTGACCTGGCTGGCCTCGGCCGATGCCGCGAAGATCTGGGCGGAGCAGGGCGGATTCATCTCGCCGAACAAGTCCCTGGACACCGCCGCATATCCGAACGAGGTGCAGCGCACCATGGCGAAGGCGCTGATCGCGGCCGGTGACGCCGTCCGGTTCGACATGTCCGACCAGGCTCCGCAGTCGTTCGGCGGGACGCCCGGAAAGGGCGAGTGGAAGACGCTCCAGGACTTCCTGAAGAACCCGAAGGACATCGCGGGGACCCAGGCGAAACTGGAGTCCGACGCGGCCAAGGCGTACAAGAGCTGACGGGATGACGACAGCGACAGCGGGGGGCACCGACTCGGTGCCCCCCGCCGACAAGCGTCCCCCCGAGCGCTCCGGGCGCCCTGATCCCGCAAGCCCGCGCCGGAGCGCGACCGGCACCAGGAAGATCATCGCGATGCTCTTCCTGCTGCCCGCGCTGGTGCTGCTCGGTGCACTCGTGGTCTACCCGATCGTGTACTCCGTGTACCGGTCGTTCTTCGACCAGGCAGGCACGGGCTTCGCCGGCCTCGACAACTACAAGGCGCTGTTCACGGACGACACCATCCGCACAGCGGTCAAGAACAACGCGATCTGGGTCGTCTTCGCGCCGACGATCTCCACCGCGCTGGGGCTGATCTTCGCAGTGCTGACCGAGCGGATCCGCTGGGGCACGGCGTTCAAGCTGATCGTCTTCATGCCGATGGCGATCTCGATGCTGGCGGCGGGCATCATCTTCCGGCTGGTGTACGACCAGGCTCCGGAGCGGGGGGTCGCCAACGCCGTCTGGGTGGGCGTGCACGACACGTTCGCGGAGTCGGCCGGCTATCCGAAGGCGCATCCGCTGCCGGTCCATCCGCTGAAGGCGGGCGGCGGCGGGTCGTTCGTCACGAAGGCGCCGGTACGGGCCGGTGTCCCCGTGGGGTTGCCGCTGGTCGGTGTGGCGCCCGCGAAGATGCCGACGGACGCAGAGCCGGCGAAGGCAGCCCCGACCGAGTCCGGGAAGGTCACCGGCACCGCGTGGCTGGACTTCACCAAGGGCGGCGGCGGGAAACCCAATGTCGTCGACGCCAAGGAACTCGGCCTCAAGGGGCTGAAGATCGAGGCGGTCAAGGACGGCAAGGTGGTCGGCTCGGCCACGGCGGCCGCGGACGGTACGTTCACCCTGCCCGCCTCCGCCGAAGGCGCCCTGCTCAGGCTTCCCGCATCGAACTTCAGGGAGCCGTACAACGGGGTCGACTGGCTCGGCCCGTCCCTGGTGACGCCCGGGATCATCGGGAGTTACGTCTGGATGTGGGCGGGCTTCGCCATGGTGCTGATCGCGGCGGGCCTTGCAGGTCTGCCACGTGAACTCCTCGAAGCGGCCCGGGTGGACGGGGCGAACGAGTGGCAGGTGTTCCGCCGGATCACGGTGCCGATGCTCGCGCCCGTCCTGGCGGTGGTGCTGGTCACCCTGATGATCAACGTGCTGAAGATCTTCGATCTGGTCTTCATCATCGCGCCGGGCTCCTCCCAGGATGACGCGAACGTCCTGGCGCTGCAGCTGTACCGGTCCTCGTTCGGCACGGACGCGGATCTCGGGATCGGCAGCGCCATCGCCGTACTCCTGCTGCTGCTGGTGATCCCGGTGATGATCTTCAACATTCGCCGGATTCGTAGGGAGGGTCGCCGATGACGACTCCGCCGACCACGGCCGACTCCGGCCGGGGGACCGGGTGTTGCCCCCCGGAAGAACACAGCAACATTCGCCGGATCCGGAAGGAGGGGCGCCGATGACCACCCCTACGGCGAAGGCGACGCAGTCCCTCGGCGCACGGATAGCGGCCCGCACCGGCGGCGGCGCGATGCGGGTCTTCCTCGTCCTGGTCGGCCTGTTCTGGCTGATGCCGACCATCGGGCTGCTGCTCTCCTCGTTGCGCGGCGCCGACGACATCGCGGCGACCGGCTGGTGGAAGGTCTTCACCGCCCCGTCCGAGCTCACCTTCGACAACTACAGCCGGTTGCTGGACAATTCGACCATCACCCACTCCCTGCTGAGTACGGTCATGATCACCGTGCCTGCGACGGTCCTGGTCGTGGTGATCGGTTCACTGGCCGGGTACGCCTTCGCCTGGATGGACTTCCCGGGCCGCGACTGGTGGTTCCTGCTGGTCGTCGGGTTGCTGGTGGTCCCCGTGCAGGTCGCTCTCGTCCCGGTCTCCAAGCTCTTCGGTGAAATCGGGATCTTCGAGACGACCTTCGGCGTGATTCTCTTCCACACCGCCTTCGGGCTGCCGTTCGCGATCTTCCTGCTGCGGAACTTCTTCGCGGAAATCCCGCGTGAACTCCTGGAGGCGGCACGGCTCGACGGGGCCGGCGAGATCCGGCTCTTCACCCGGGTCGTGATGCCCCTGGGCGGTCCGGCGATCGCCTCGCTGGGGATCTTCCAGTTCCTCTGGGTGTGGAACGACATGCTGGTCGCGCTGATCTTCGCGGACTCCGACTCCCCGCCGATCACCGTGGCGCTGCAGCAGCAGGTGCGGCAGTTCGGCAACAACATCGATGTGCTGGCGCCCGGCGCCTTCGTCTCGATGGTGATTCCGCTCGCGGTGTTCTTCGCCTTCCAGCGCCAGTTCGTCTCCGGCGTGATGGCGGGCGCGGTCAAGTAACGAACCGACCGCGGTCCACCCGCTGTACGTCAACGTGGGGTGAGTCCCGTTACCCATAACGGGACCCACCCCACCTCCCACTTCGCACGAACGCCACGTTCGGCGTAACCCTCCCACTCCATCGGCCGTTTGCGGACCACCCGCCCGCGCCAGCGAACGACCCATGGATGTGATGTGCCCCGGTTCAGTGTCATCGTGCCCGCGTACCAGGTTCAGGCGTATCTGGACGAGAGCCTGGACTCGGTGCTGACCCAGTCCTTCGAGGACTTCGAGATCATCGCGGTCGACGACTGCTCACCCGATTCCTGCGGCGCGATCATCGACGGGTTCGCCGCCCGCGACAGCCGGGTACGGGCCCTGCACCTGCCGGAGAACGTGGGTCTCGGCCTCGCCCGCAACGCCGGGATCGCGCAGGCCACCGGCGACTATCTGATCTTCCTGGACAGCGACGACACCCTCGCCCCCGGCGCCCTGCAGGCCATCGCCGACCGGATCGGGGAGACCGGCGAACCCGACGTCCTGGTCTACGACTACGCCCGGACGTACTGGACCGGCGAGAGCGTACGCAACACGTTCGCGGAGCAGCTCGCCGAGACCGGCCCTGTCACGTTCACGCTCGCCGACCGGCCCGGACTGCTGAAGGTCCTGATGGTCGTCTGGAACAAGGCGTACCGCCGGACATTCATCGAGGCCGAGGGGTTCACCTTCCCGCCCGGCTACTACGAGGACACCCCATGGACCTACCCAGTGCTGATGGCCGCCGGTTCGATCGCGGTCCTCGACCAGGTGTGCATCAGCTACCGGCAGCGGCGTCAGGGCAACATCCTCTCCACCATCAGCCGCAAGCACTTCGACATCTTCGACCAGTACGACCGGGTCTTCGCGTTCATCGACGCCCGCCCCGCACTCGCCGCGTGGCGGCCGGTGGTCTTCCGCAGGATGCTCGACCACTTCTCGACGCTGTTCACCACCCGCGGCAGGCTGCCGCGCGGCAGCCGCACCGAGTTCTTCCGCCGGGCCCGCGCCCACTGCGCCCGCTATCGCAGCCCTGGCGCCCCCGTCCCGTGCCGCGCCCGGCTGCGCCACGGACTGATCCGGGTCGGCGCCCACCGCATGTACCGTGCCCTGTGGTCCGCGAAGCAGCTGCGCCGCCGGTTGCGCCGGCTCACCGGGGCCGTGCGCCGGGTGGCTCGGGCCGCCTCGCTCCAGGCCTATTACCGCATCCAGCTGCGGCTGCCGGTCCGCGCGGACCGGGCGGTGTTCGCCGCGTACTGGCACCGCGGCTACGCCTGCAACCCGGCGGCGATCGAGGCGAAGGCCCGCGAACTGGTGCCCGGGCTGCACACGTCCTGGATCTGCCGCCCCGAGGACACGCACACCGTCCCCACCGGGACCCGCCCCCTCGCCCCGGGGACGTACCGCTACTGGCAGGCTCTCGCCCGCTCCAAGTACCTGGTGAACAACGTCAACTTCGACCGGCGGCTGGTGAAGCGGCCCGCTCAGGTGCTGCTCCAGACCCATCACGGCACCCCGCTGAAGACGATGGGCCTGGACCTTCGGGACCGCCCCGCGGCGGCCCGCTCCATGGACTTCAAGCAGCTGCTCGCCAACGTCGACAAGTGGGACTTCTCGCTCTCCGCGAACCGGCACTCCACCCTCGTATGGGAGAAGGCATATCCGTCGGGAGCCTCCGGCTGCACGACGCTCGAGTACGGCTATCCGCGCAACGACCTCTTCCAGCGGGCCACCGCCGCCGATGTGGCGCGGCTGCGCGAGTCGATCGGCGTCTCCGAGGGCGTCACCGCCCTGCTGTACGCCCCCACTCACCGCGACTACCGGCGCACCCAGCACCTCGGCCTCGACCTGGAGCGGTTGGTCCGGGAGCTCGGTCCGGGCTTTGTGATCCTCACCCGCGCGCACTACTCGTACGAGGCTCCGCTGGTCCGCGAGCCGCACCCGCGGATCATCGATGTCAGCGGCCATCCGTCGGTCGAGGCGGTCGCGCTCGCCTCCGACGCGCTGGTCACGGACTATTCGTCGCTGATGTTCGACTACGCCAATCTGGACCGGCCCATCGTCATCCACAGCAGCGACCGGGAGGCGTACGAGGCGGCCCGCGGCACCTACTTCGACCTGCACTCCTTCCCGCCGGGCGCGATCGCGCACAACGAGGACGAGCTGCTCGGCATCTTCGCCACGGGCCACTGGCGCGGCCCCCGCTCCGCGCAGCTGCGGGCGGCGTTCCGGGCACGGTTCTGTCCGTACGACGACGGGCACGCGGCGGACCGAGTGGTGCGCCGGGTCTTCCTGGGCGACACCGACGTGCGGGTGACCGCGGTCCCGCCGGCGGAACGGCGGCCGGTGCCCGTCGTCGTACCGGCGCCCGCCACGGATCCGGGACCGCCTGCCGTCCCCGCCGCCGCTGGTTCCGGGTCCGCTCCGGCGGACCGGCAGGCGGCGCCCGCCGAGCGCGGCCTCGCCGGGGCACGGTCCGTCAACGGGACCTGACCGCCGTCTCTCCTCCCAGTGCCGTGACCGGCAATGTCTGCCCGCTGTGCCAGTGACCGAGAAAGAGCGCGTATGCCCCGACTGAGTGTCATCATCCCCGTCCGTCGCGCCCGCGGACATCTGCGCGAGTGCCTGGAGTCGGTGCTCTCGCAGTCGTTCACGGACATCGAGGTGATCGGTGTCGAGGACGGAGCACCGGACGGCTCGGGGCTGCTGCTCGACGAGTTCGCCGCCCGGGACGACCGGGTGCAGGCCGTCCGCCTCCCGGCGGACGGGGGTGCGGGCGCCGCCGGTCGGCGCAACGCCGGGGCGGAGCGGGCGCTCGGCGACTACTTCCTCTTCCTGGAGGGCAACTTCGTCCTGTTGCCTGGCGCGTTGCAGGCCGTCGCCGACCGGCTCGATGCCACGGGCGACCCGGACCTGTTGCTGTTCGGCCACCACAAGCGGCCGTTCCGCGGCCGCTCCCAGCCGACCCGGTCGCTGGAGTTGCTGCGCGAACTGCCCGCGGGCCTGCTCACCCTTGCCGGGCATTCCGGGCTTCTCGACATCGCCCCGGTCTCCTGGAACCGGGCCGTGCGCCGCAGCCTCCACGAATCGGAGAAGCTGGCCTTCGGACCGGGACAGCACGGAGAGCGGATGTACGCGCTCCAGACGCTGGCCGCCGCCGCATCGGTCGCCGTTCTCCCGCTCGCCTGTGTCGAACACCGCCAACAGCGCCGTCTGCCGGACCTTGCCGACGAGTCGGAGCCGACGGACGGCACGACACCGCTCCAGCTCGTGGAGGCATACGCCGGGCTGATGACGTTCCTCCGGGAACGGCCGGTGCTGCACCCGCTGCGCGCCCTGCTCTTCGACCGGGCCGCCCAGGAACTCCTCGGCGGGTATCCGTCGGTGAAGCGGCGGCGCAGGCGGTACGTACGGTCGGTGGCCGCGTTCCACCGTACGCACCGGCCCGAGGGGCACCGGTTCCCCGGCGGCGCCCAGGGACTGCGGCCGCGGCTGATCGGCGCCGGCCGGTACGTGGCACTCGGCGCCCTCGACACCGTGCTCGCCCTGCGCCGGGGTGCGCGCTACGCACCCGCCGTACTCCGCGCGCAGGCCAAGCGCACGCTGTCCGCGCGCTACTACTGGTGGCAGCGCAGGCGCCCGCTCGACCGCGGGCTCGCCGTCTACACCGCGTACTGGAACCGCGGCGTCAGCTGCAATCCGGAAGCGATCTTCCGCAAGGCCCAGGAGCTGGCTCCCGGAGTGCGCGGGGTGTGGGTGGTCTCGAAGAACCAGGTGAACGCGGTGCCGCCCGGCATCGACCACGTGGTGCCGGGGACCCGCCGCTACTGGGCGCTGCTGGCCCGTGCCACGTACTTCTTCAACAACGTCAACTTCCCCGACCACCTGGTCAAACGCCCAGGCCAGATCCATGTCATGACCCATCACGGCACCCCACTGAAGATCATGGGCCTGGATCAGATGGAGTATCCGGCGGCGGCGCAGGGCCTGAACTTCGACCGGCTGCTCCAGCGGGTCGACCGGTGGAACTGGAGCATCTCCGCCAACCCGCACTCCACGGAGGTGTGGGCCCGCGCCTACCCGAGCGCCGCGCGCTCGCTGGAATCCGGCTACCCGCGCAATGACGTCCTGACGACCGCCACGGGCGCACAGATCGCGACGATCCGCGCCGGGCTCGGTATCCGGCCCGGGCAGCGCGCCGTGCTGTACGCGCCGACGCACCGCGACTACGAGGCGTCGTTCACCAGCCGGATCGATCTGGAACGGCTCGCCGATGCGCTCGGCCCGGGCACCGTGATCATGGTCCGCGCGCACTACTTCTACGACGGTGCCGGGCTGCCGGACCGTCCGACGCTCCTCGATGTCTGCGACCACCCGCGGATCGAGGAGCTGTGCCTGGCGGCCGACGCGTTGGTGACGGACTACTCGTCGGTGATGTTCGACTACGCGGCGCTGGACCGCCCGATCGTGGTGCACGCCCCGGACTGGGAGACGTACCGCACGGTCCGCGGGGTCTGCTTCGATCTGCTGTCCGGGGCGCCGGGCGACACCCCGGGGGCGGTCTCCACCAGTACGGAGGAGCTGGCCCGGATCTTCCTCGACGGCAGCTGGAACAGCACGGAGAACGGGGCGCTGCGGGCGGCGTTCCGGGCGCGGTTCTGTCCGTACGACGACGGGCACGCGGCGGAGCGGGTGGTGCAGGCGGTGCTGCTGGGGGAACCGGCAGCGGCCCGCGGGCGTGTGCCGTCGATCGCCGGGCGGGCTTGATCGTCCCGCCCGGCGAGGGGGTCCCTCCCATGCCCTGAGGGCCTCACAAAATGGAAGCCCGGCCCCGGGATGCGCCTCAGCGTTGCTGGCCCGCCATGACCGTCGCGAGGCCGATGACGACGAGCAGCGAGCCGCCCCAGGTCCACATCGAGGTCCGCTCGTGCAGCACCGTCGATCCGGCCATCACGATCAGCAGGTAGCCGAGTGCGTTGAACGGGTACGCGATGCTGAGCGGCACCCTGGCCAGTGTCGCCATCCAGGCGAGCGCGGAGACCGCGAAGACGACCAGCCCGAGGACGACCCACGGGCTGGTCGCGGCGCGGATCGCGAGCGATCCCCCGTCGCGCCCGGCCGTCGCCGCGGCACCCTTCATCCCGTGTTTGAGCATGATCTGGCCGCCCGCCGACGCGAACACGGCGAACAGGAGCAGCGTCAGACTGGGCAGGGTCAAGGTCTTGCTCCTGACTGCGGGGGCGGGCGGCGGCCCGGGAGCGCGTGAGGGGGCGGGCACGGAGGCGGCGGGAGCCGCGGTCTCAGACCCCGACCCGGTCGGCAGAGACGTACTGTCGGTTGAGGATGTCCTGAACATCGACGTGCTCTCCAGCGATGATCGTCTCGGCCGCATGCGGGGTGAGCAGTGCGACGTGCTGATAGCCGAACAGCGTCGGCCGGATCCGGGTCAGCAGCTTCGAGAGCCCGCTGAGGATCGCGGGGAGGGGGCCTCGGCCGCCGAGGAGGGACCAGAACGGCGCCCCGGTGGAGGCGATGCCGAGGACGTCGTAGCCCGCGTTCCGGACGGTGCGGCGCAGGCTGGCCCGGGTGAAGAAACGCAGATGCGTTTCGTCGAGGATGCCGCGCCGGTCGTAGTCGAAGATCCCGAGCGCGACCCGCAGCCGTGAGTACCAGTGGCTGAAGTTCGGTACGGAGAGAAGTACCTGGCCGCCCGGCCGCAGCACGGTCGCCACCTCGGAGAGGACACTCTCGGGGCGGGAAAGGTGCTCGATGACATCGCCGGCGACCACATAGTCGAAGCCGGCGCCGATCTCGGCGGGCAGCCCCTCCTCCAGGTTCGCGAGATGGAAGTGTGTGCACTTCTCGCGGACCCCCGGCACCTCGATGTAGTCGACGCCGGTCACCTCGTGGCCGAGGGCTTCGAGGCGCTGGGCGAACAGCCCGCCGGAACAGCCGAGATCGAGCACCCGGCCGGGCGGGAGCGCCCGCATCTTCTCCAGGATGACGGCGTGCGAGGAGCCGTCGCCCTCCTTGAAGGCGTACTCGACCGGCTTGGGGATCCAGGCGCAGGTGCCGAATCCCTTGACGGCGAGGCGGTATTCGAGGACGTCCTTGATGACATCCTTCGCGTACTTCATGCCGTTGACGTAGCAGATCTCGTCGCCGTAGTACGTCGGTACGGGGATCTCCTTGATCCGCATTCCTTCGTTGAGCAGCTGGACGATGATCTGTGTGTCGAAGTCGAACGCGTCGGTGTTCCGGCCGATCGGCAGTTTCTTGAGCGCCTCGACGCTGTAGGCGCGGTAGCCGGAGTGGAATTCGGTGAGCTGCGAGCCGAGGAGCCCGTTCTCCAGCCGGGTGAGAATGCGGTTGCCGAGCCATTTGTACATCGGCATGCCGCCCTTCAGGGCGCTGCCGGACTTCATCATCCGCGATCCGAACACGGCTTCGCATTCGCCGCGTTCAATGGGGTCGACCATGTCGGGAAGCAATTCTGGGGCGTACTGTCCGTCGGCGTGCAGCAGCACGATGATGTCGAGTCCGTGTTCGGCGGCCAGCGCGTATCCGGCCTTCTGGTTCCCGCCGTATCCGAGGTTCTTGGTGTGCCGCATCACGACGGTCCGGGGCATCCCCTCCGTCTGGGACCAGCGGCATCCTGCGGTGAAGGTCGCGTCATGGCTCGCGTCGTCGAGAATGAGGACCTCCGAGATCCGGGACCGGAAATCCTCCGGAATGCGGTCGAGAGTGTTCTCCAGTGTCGTCTCGGCGTTGTACGCGACCACCAGGATGCCGATCCTGGGGCTGGTGCTTTCCTTCACGAAAGGTTCTCCAGTTGTGCTCGGGTGTGGTCAGTTGCCGGCGGAACCGGACGGCTGTGAGGCACGGGGCGCCGTGACCGACGCCCGTTCGGCGGAGGTCGACGAGGGCACGGTCGGCGGGGCGGCGAGGATCTTGCGAACGCCGATGACCAGTCCGATCGCGAGCACGAACCACCCGGCGGCGGCGAGCTGCAGCACCGTTTCGCTCCAGCGCACGGCAGAGCGTCCCTGGTAGCCGAGGACGGCCGTCCAGCCGAGCAGGCAGCTGTATGCGAGTCCCTCCCAGAACCCGATGACGAACATCGCGGCTGCCGCCCAGGTCAGGTACTGGAGGGCGGAGGCGGTGGAGAGGAGGAGCAGCAGACCCATCGTCACGGCGACGGCCACGGGCAGCTGCGCGGGCCGCACCCAGGCCAGCCAGACACCGACGGACACGCAGATCAGCACGAAGAGGAAGTGGCCCTCGCCGCGGATGAAGGCGATGAACGACTCCGGCAGACCGAGCACATCGGCGAACCGGACGAGCCCCCAGAGACGGTAGTTGCCGCCCGCGTACTCCAGGACGTTCTCCTTGAGGTTCTCCGGCACGGTCACCAGGACCGGTCCCCAGACGAGGGCGACCAGGGCGGTGAACCCCGCGGTGAAGCGGACGAACGCCGGCCGACCGCCGCGCAGCGCGACGACGAACAGCGCGGGGATCACCACGACAGGGATGAACTTGACGCTGATGGAGAGCGCGGCGGCCACCCCCGCGGCCAGCGGCGCCTTCCGGTCGGCCAGCAGATACCCGGCGGCGAGGACGAAGGTGATGGCGACCGCATCGGTGTTGCCGTGGTACCCGGAGGTGGCGATCAGCACGGGGCTGAGGGCCACGCCCGCTCCGCAGGCGACCGCGGTACGGAGAGAGCCGCGCCGCCGGACGATTTCGAACACAACGAGCGCGCAGAAGAAGTCGGCGATCGAGGCAGGTGATCGGATCAGAGTCCCGAACGGAATTCCGAGTTGGGCGAGTTCGTTCAACCCGAGAAGCATCCATCCGGCCAGCGGCGGATGGTTGTAGACAGGCAGGTCGGGCAGCGGCTGCTCATAAATGCGAATGGGGCCGTAAACAGTGATGGCCTTTGCGAAACCTTGGAAGATGCGCACGTCGGCGGGGCCCGGCGTGTTTGCCGCGATCAGCATTCTGACGAGCAGCCCGACGGCTGCGGTGACGAGCACGACAGCTCTTGCGCGTCGTACGCTCCAGGTGTCGCACCACATTCGGATACCCATGAAAACAGAACGTAGCAACCAGAGGCCGCTATACAGCGCACCGATCAACATACTTAAGCGGGGTGAGAATCGATTCCCTGCTCAACAGCACCCGCACCGGATGGCGCGAATCACTCGAACGGTTTATGCAGCCTGCATTCCCACGAGCCCGTTCGCGATCACCGCCGCTTCACCGCCGAGCCCGGTGCCGGTCCCCCGGGCTACGGGGGGGACCGGCACCGGCGAACACCGCTGCGCCGCCTACAGCATCCGGTCGACCACCCGCTGCGCCGCGCGCCCGTCGTCGAGATCGCAGAAGTCCCGCCGAAATGCCTCGTACGCCTGCGCGTGTCCCGCGGTGGCCCGGACCGGATCACGCAGCGCCTCGACGAGACCGGCGGAGTCCGGGATCAGCGGACCGGGGGCGCGGTTCTCGAAGTCGAAACAGAAGCCGCGCAGGGTGTCGCGGTAGTGGGCCAGGTCGTACGTGTGGAACAGCATCGGGCGTCCGGTCTGCGCGAAGTCGAACATCAGCGAGGAGTAGTCGGTGACCAGCGCGTCACTGATCAGCATCAGCTCGCCGACGTCCCCGTAGCGCGAGACGTCCCGCACGAAGCCGCTCCCGGTGTCCGGGAGCCGGTCGGTGACCAGATAGTGGCGGCGCACCAACAGCACGCTGTCGGAGCCTAGTTCGCGTTCGGCGGCCACCAGATCGAGCTGAAGGTCCAGGGCATACCTGCCGCCACCCTGCGGCCGGTCCTCGCGCCAGGTCGGCGCGTACAGCACGACCCGTCTGCCCGGGGGGATCCCCAGCCGCTCCCGCACCGAGGCGGCCACCTTGGTGCGGTCCGGGGCGTGGAAGAGGTCGTTGCGGGGGTAGCCGCACTCCAGCATCTCCCCCCGGTAGCCGAAGGAGCGCCGCAGTACGGGGGTGGAGAAGCTGTTCGGGGAGACGAGGACGCTCCACTGACGTGCGCGCTGTTCAATGGTGGCGATGTAGGCGGCGTTGGCCTGAGCGGTGCCCGCGAGGTCGAGGCCGATGCGCTTGAGGGGGACGCCGTGCCAGGTCTGCACGACGGTCTGGCCCGCGCGCCGTTCGAACCAATCGGGCAGCTGGGTGTTGGTGACGATGTGGCGGCTGCGGGCCAGCGCCTCGTGCCAGGCCGCGGAGCCGTGGATGACGGCGGTGGCGCTCGCCGGGATGCGGGCCTGCTGATCACGGACGACCCACAGGTGCTCGAATTCGGTCGTACGATCGGCCAGTTCCTCGTAGATCGCCCGCGGTGAGTCGGAGAACTGGCGGCCGTCGAAGCTGCTGTAGAGCACGGCCTCGCGCAGGGGTACCGCCGTGCGCTGCCGTCCGTACGCCTCGCGCAGCAGCCGCTTGCCGCGGACACCGCGTTCGGCGGCGGTGAGCACCGACGCACAGTCGATGAGCAGCTGGTCGTGGTAGCGCCGCTCGATGACGTACCGACGCCCCGCGAGGGTTCGCGTGGCGGGGAGGGTGCGGTGGGCGGCGGCCGGGATGCGCAGCGGCAGGTCGAGCGCATCGTCGGTGGCGCCCTTCTCGCGGAGGAAGAGGTACCAGTGACCCTCGCCCAGCGGCAGTGCCCCGCCGGGTGCCTCGACGGCGTCGGGCCGCAGCTCGGCCCGGAACCGGCGCGCCTCGGCGGGCCCGGAGAGGGCCACCGGAAACACGGCCTCCTCCCGGTGTCCGCTGTGCCGGGCGACCAGCTCGACGGGGCGGTCCGGTTCGTCGGGGAAGGTGCCCTCCAGGAGCAGCAGGCCGTCCTCGGTCCAGCTCGCCAGCTCGCAGACGGGCTGTACGGTCCGGTCGCTGATCAGCAGATTGCCGCGGGAGCCGGCAGTGAGAGCGAGCTCCCGCCTGCCACCGTCCGCGCCGCGCGCGAGCGGGTAGCGGCCCGGCAGGACGGGACCCGGCACATCGATCGGTGTCCGGCGGCCGTCCGGTCCGACGAGGTGGAGGCTGTACGGGACGGTGCCCGCACCCGTGGGCGGCCGGGCGTCGGTCAGCGCGCCGAGCGGGATCTCGGCGGTGAAGCGCCGCCAGCCCGCCGCCGACGGCACGGCGCCCTCGTGGACCACTGCCGGACAGTCGAAGGAGGTGCCGGACGGCCGGTGGGTGAGGCCGATCCGCAACGGGCCCGTGCCGAGGCGGTCGCGGATCATGCCGTCGAACACCACGGTGCGGGTCCCGTCGCCCGCGTCACCCTCCCGGTGCGTCTCGAACCGGGCGTCGATCCGCTCGGCGTGCAGCACCAGCTTGCCGCTCTCGAAGGCGGGCACGATCCGGTGGTCGCCGTCCGGCCGGTACACGGGCGGCGGCGCCGCCGCCTCGTCGGTGGAGACGTCGGAGCGGCGCAGCATCCCGTGCCCGGCGATGCCGATTTCGAGCCGCCAGGTGAGCCGTTCGGCGGGGCCGCCGGGGTCGATCCGGAGCCTGGCCGGGTCGACGACCGTCTCGAAGCCGGACCGGTCGTAGTCGTGCAGGCTCTGCCGGGAGCGTGCGGTGGCCTCCGGCTCGTCGACGGTACGCAGCCGCAACGGCACCAGATGCCGTCGGCCGGCCCGCAGCCAGCCGGCCCGGAACTCGCTGCGCCGCGAGGCGGCGGGCAGGTTGCGGATGTAGGCGTACCCCTTGAGGTGGAGCTTTCCGCCCTTCCAGTGCGCCTCGCGCAGCCGGGCGGTGAGCGGCAGGTCCCGGTCGCCGACGCGCAGCACCGACCGCGGCACGGGCCGCGTCAGTCCCGGGTACGAGGCGCTGCGGCGCCGCACGCCCCGTACGACGAACGCGCCCGGTTCGGCCTTGTCGTGGGCGAGCAGCGCCAGCAGTTCGTCGGTGCGCCGTTCGCGTACGAGGTGCCACATCAGGCGCAGGCGCAGCGGCAGCCCGTCGAGGACGGTGGGGTCGACCTGGTCGGTGAACTCGTTGGCGTACGTGAGGAAGGCGCGGCGGTACTCGTCGTCGCCGTCGGGCAGCGCCTCCATGAAGTACCAGAGGTCGTTGGCGAGGACATGCGCCTCGTAGCGGCGCTTGTCGGCGGGGCTGCGGTGCTCGTCGAGAAAGGTGGAGACGCCCAGTACGTGCGAGGCCCGGTCCTGGATGCCGCGGACGACGGCGCGGCGGGCGGTGATCGAGCCCGCCCGGTCGCGCCAGTGGTAGACGGGGTCCTTGAGGACGTCGACGGTGCGGGCCAGGAAGTGGGCAGGGAGGACGACGGGAATGTCCTCGTAGAGGGAGCCGACCGGGAAGGCGAAGGCGTGCTCGTTCCAGAAGGACCGGCGGAAGACCTTGTTGCAGGCGATCCGGTCGGCGGCCAGGTCCCAGTCGCGGGAGATATGGGTGCGCAGCCGGGTGCTCGCCATGGGCTTGCGGAAGTTGGGCGACTGCTGGAGCTTGCCGGAGGCGCGCAGCCGGAGCACATTGCCGGACGCGAGGTCGGAGCCGGTCTCGTCGAGTGCGCCGACGAGGAGTTCGTACGCGCGGGGCGGGAGGGTGTCGTCGCTGTCCACGAAGGCGAGGTACGTACTGCCCGGGTCGCAGTTGCGGACGCCGGTGTTGCGGGCGTCCCCGAGTCCGCCGTTCTTCTGGCTGACCAGCCGGAAGCGGCTGTCCTGCGCGGCGAATGCGGCGGCCAGGGCGGCACTGTCGTCGGTGGACCCGTCGTCGACCATCACCACCTCCAGATCGGCCATGGTCTGCTCCGCGAGGGACTTCAGGCAGTCCGTCAGATAGAGCTCGACGTTGTGCACGGGGACGACGACACTGAGCCGTGGCGGCATGTTGAGCACGTCCGTTCATCGGGGGCCTGGCTGTCCGTACGGCTCAACCCCGTGAACGCCCGGGGGTCACCGGTTACGGCCTCGAACGTGTGACATTAGGCGCCGTCCAGGAACAGTCGCCGCACCACGCGTTCGGCGGCGCGCCCGTCGTCGTACGGACAGAACCGCTCCCGGAACGCGGCCCGGAGCGAGGCGGTCTCCGCCGACCGCCACTCCCCCGACCTGAACACCTCGAGCAGCTCGTCCTCGGTGGTGGCGACGGCGCCCGGGGTGTCGCCGGGGCGGCCGGACAGCAGGTCGAAGTAGGTGCCGCGCGAGGCCCGGTAGGCGGCCCAGTCCGGGGCGTAGCTGACGATCGGGCGGTCCAGGCAGGCGTAGTCGAACATCAGGGACGAGTAGTCGGTGATCAACACGTCGGAGGCGAGGCAGAGTTCCTCGACGGACGGATGCCCGGTCACATCGATCACACGGGCGCCGCGCAGCTCGGCGGAACGGCCGTAGAAGTAGTGGGCGCGCACCAGCACCACATGATCCGGACCGAGTTCGCGGGCGAGACGCTCCAGGTCGAGGCGGGGGACGAAGCCCTTGCGGTAGTCGCGGTGGGTCGGTGCGTACAAAAGTGCGGTCTGTCCGGGGGCGAGGGAGAGCCGGTCCCGGAGTTCGGCCCGCTGCTCGGCGGTGGTGGTGAAGAAGATGTCGTTGCGCGGGTAGCCGAGGTTCAGATGCTCGTACGAGGACGGGTAGACCCGGTCCCAGATCTCGGTGGTGTGCGGGTTGGCGGAGAGGGAGAAGTCCCATTGGTCGGCGTGGGCGACGATCTTCTCGAAGCTGATGCCGTTGGTGAGGGCCGGGAAGGGGCGCTGGTCGAGCCCCATGGTCTTGAGCGGGGTGCCGTGATGGGTCTGGAGGTAGACCTGGCCAGGGCGCTTGGTGAAGCCGCCGGGGAAGCTGGAGTTGTTGATCAGATACGTGGCGGTGGCCATGGCCCGCCAGTAGGCGCGGGAGCCTTCGATGACGTACGGGGTCCCGTGCTCCATCCGGTCGCGGTGGCGGGACGAGACGACCCAGACGCCCTGGACGTGCGGGGCGAGTTCGCGCGCCTTCGCGTGGATCGCGGCAGGGTTGCAGGCGACGCCCCGGTTCCAGTAGGCGCCGTACACGGCGAGGTGGGGGTCGAGCGGCCGGTACAGGTCGGTGCGGTAGGCGGCGCGCATGACGCGGGCGCGCAGCGTCTTCTTCCGGCGGCGCAGGGCCGCGGTGGTCCGGGCGCGCCGGTCGCGGGCGGCCTGCTGGGCACGGTGGGCGGTGTAGCTGCCGGGGAGGCCGGCGGCGCGGTGGAAGGCGGGGCGGTCGGGCGGAGCGATCCGGCCGGGGTCGGCGAGCACGGCGCGCAGATGGCGGGTGCGCGCCTCCTCGACCCGCGGGTCGTGGTCCGTCTCGGTGCGCAGCCGCTCGTACGCGTCGATGACCGCGAAGTGGTGGCGGCCGGGGGTGGTGGCGAAGGTGCCGGTGCGGCGGATGCGGTGGCGGACACAGATCCGGTCGAGCTCGGCGAGGGTGCCCGCGTCGGCGGCGAGGAGTTCGGCACGGTGGACGGGGAGGACGTCCTCGTAGGGTCCGTCGGTGAAGTGGAGGCCGTGCCCGGTCCAGAACTCCCGGCGGAAGAGCCGGTTGCGGACGGACGGGAGACCGTCGGCGGGCGCGGTGTCGCCCCACCAGTCGATGCGGTCGTGCCCGAGGAGCAGCACGTCGGGCTCGCTTCGGGCGAGCCGGTCGGCGATCGCTTCCGGTGCGCCCGGTCGCAGCAGGTCGTCCCCGTCGAGGAAGAGCAGATACGCGCCGCGCGCCTCAGCGGCCCCCGCGTCGCGGGCCGGTCCCGCACCACGACGGCCGGGAAGGCTCAACACCCTTGCCCTGTCGTCGCGTTCGGCGAACTCGGCGGCGATCTCGGCGCTGCCGTCCGTCGATCCGTCGTCGACGACGATCAGCTCCGTCCATGCGTCCGACCGATCGAGCACGGACTCCAGGGTCTCCCTGAGATATCCCTGAACGCGATGGACGGCCACGACGACACTGAGACGGAGCATGGCAGCCGAGCGTAACCGCGCACGGACCGCGCCGAATCACGTGTTCACCCGTTCGGGTCAGTGCCGGTGACCCGGGGCGTCCGCCCGGGTTGACCCGGGCATGAAGCCTCGTCTCAGTGTCGTCGTCCCCGTCCACAACGTCGAGGAGTATCTGGAGCCATGCCTGCAGTCGGTGGCCGAGCAGTCCGTCGACGCCATCGAGGTGGTGCTCGTCGACGACGGCTCGACGGACGGCAGCACGGCGATCGCCGAGGCCTTCGCCACCCAGGACCGGCGCTTCCGCTATGTCCGCCAGCCCAATGCGGGGCTGAGCGCGGCCCGTAACGCGGGGGTGCGGCACACCACCCCCGGTGTCCCGTATCTGGCGTTCGCCGACAGCGACGACATCGTCGTCCACGACGCGTACGAGCGGATGCTGGCATCGCTGGAGTCGACCGGATCGGACCTGGCGACCGGCAATGTCTGGCGGCTGACCGAGCAGGGCAGGCAGCAGGCCTGGCAGTACCGCTGGCTGACCGGGACCCGCGCCCGCACCCACATCAGCCGAGATCCCCGGCTGCTCGCCGACCGGGTCGCCTGGAACAAGGTGTTCCGGCGTTCGTTCTGGGACCGGCACTCCTTCGTCTTTCCGGAGGGGAAGCTCTACGAGGACACCCCGGTGATGATCCCCGCGCACTTCCTCGCCGGTTCCGTCGACGTACTGCACGAGCATGTCTACTACTGGCGGGTGCGGGAGGGTTCGATCACCCGGCGGCGTACGGATGTGAAGGGCGTACGGGACCGGATCGAGGCCTGCGAGCAGGTCAGCGCGTTTCTCGGCGGACGGGAGGCTGACAGGGCCGCGCGCCGTCGCTACGACGCCTCCTGCCTGCGCGACGACTTCGTGTACTTCCTGGAGGGGCTGCCGATGGGCGGTCCCGAGTACCGGGACGCGTTCATGGCCGGTGCGGGTGCGTTCCTCGACCGTGCGGGGCCGGCGGTCCTCGACGAGCTGCCCGTGGAGCTGCGGATCAAGTGGCAGCTGGTGCGGGAGCGCAGGACGGCCGAGCTGCTGTCGGTACTCGCCTTCGAACGGGCCAATGGCGCGGGGACGTTCGCGGTCACCGGCGTGCCGGGACGGCGGCGGGCGTCCTTCCCCGGCGTGCCGGAGAGCGCCCGCCCGACCAGGACCGATCTCCCCGCGGTCGCGCGGCTGCTCGGGGCCGAGTGGGGCGGCGACGGGAAGCTCCGGCTGCGCGGATACGCGTACATCCGGAATCTGTCGGCCTCGGCGCCGCGCCACTCGCTGAAGATGGGGATGGTGCGCGCGGCCCGCGGCACACAGCTGCGGAACGTACCGGTGCGGACCGTTCCCGCTCCTGAGGCGACCATCGACTCCGGCCAGGAGCTGCACAGTTATGACCGGTCCGGCTTCGAGCTGGTCCTGGACCCGAGGCGGCTGCGGCCGGGGAGCTGGCTGGTCGGCGTGATCGTCGCCGGGCACGGTGTGGTGCGGCGCGTCGCGGTACGGGCCGTGGAGGCGGGTGCGGTCCAGCCGCTGGTCCACGACCTGGGCGACGGGCGGCGGGCGGTGCTCGACTACCGGGGCGGGCGGCTGCAGCTGACCGTGGCGCAGCTGCCCGCCCGGTGCGAGGCCCATCGCGCCGGGGAAGAGCTGGAGTTGACGGGCCGGCTGTACGGGGGTGCGCGGCCGAAGTCGCTGGTGCTGACGTGCGACGGGGCGCGGCAGGGCGAGTACCGCTACCCGTTCGAGTGCCGGGCCGGCGAACGCTTCACGGTACGGATCCCCCTCGCCGACCTCGCCCGGATGGCGGACGCACCCGGCCCGCCGCACCGGGCACCGCGCGAGGTCGAGGCGGAACCCGGCGGGCGGTGGCAGGCACGGCTGATCCTTGCGGACGGCTCCCGGGTGCCGCTCCCCGCCGCACCGGACCTGCCGCTTCCGGCGCTCGCCGACACGAAGGGCGAACTGGTCCTGGATCTGACCGGGCAGCCGGTCGTGGACCGGGCCGAGTGGACGGCGGACGGGGCACTGCGCCTGGAGGGCGCGGCAGGTCCGGCGGAGAACGCACCTCCGCTCGTACTGCGGCATGATGCGCTGCGCGAGACGGTGACCGTCCCGGTGGCGTACGAAGAGACGCCCAGGGGCCGGCGCGAGGCAGGCCGTTTCACCGCGTTCCTCGCTCCTTCGGTCGCAGCGGGTCTGCACGAGGGGCACTGGGAATCACATCTGGGCGGGCTGCCCGTCCGGGTACTGACCGCGCTCACCGCGCGGCTGCCGCTCCGCAGGTGGGGCGAACCCACTGGCTCTGCCCGGGAGTTCACTCTCGACCGCCGGCACGGCGACCGGCTGACCGTGCACGCGGGCCCGGTCCTCGCACCCGTCGAACGGGGCGCGTACCGCCAGGCCGCCCTGCGTGGCACGTACTACCCGGCGCAGCGCACCCTGCCGCTGCGCGACACCGTTCTGTACACCGGAGGTGACTCCCCGCGCGCCGTCCACCGCGAACTCGTGCGCCGAGGCGTGGAGTTCGAGCACCTCTGGGTGACGGACGGGCGGCAGGGGCACCTCCCGCCCACCGCCGTGCCGGTCGTCGAGCACAGCACCGCCTGGTACGAGGCCCTGGCGCGGGCGCGCCGGATCGTCACCGCCGACCAGTTCCCCGAGTGGTTCGAGCGGCGCCCCGGGCAGACGGTCGTGCAGACCTGGCACGGTGCCCCGCTCGGCCGCTTCGGCACGGACCTCACCGGCTCCCTCTACGCCGACCACCGCCACCTGGCGTCCCTGCCGCACCGCGCCGCCCAGTGGTCCGTCCTGGTCTCCCCCAGCAGCTGGGCCACCCCCCACCTGCGCCGCGCGCTCGCCTACGACGGCGAGGTCCTGGAGGCCGGCTCACCCGCCAACGATCTGCTCTTCGCCGCCGACCGGGAGAAGACCGCCGAGCGGGTACGGCGAAGGCTCGGCATCCCGGCCGGGCGCCAGGTGGTGCTGTACGCACCGACCTACCGGGCCCACCTGGCCCATGCGGCCGCCGACGCCGGATCCCACCGCTGTCGCTGGGATCCGGCCCTCGACCCCTCGGCCCTGTCGGAGGCGCTCGGCAACACCCACACCGTGCTGGTGCGCAGGCATCCGCGGGTGACCGGCTCCGTGCCCGACGGCCCCCTCGTACGCGACGTGTCCGCGCACCCGGACACCGCCGAGCTACTGCTGATCGCCGATGTCCTGGTCACCGACTACGCGGGGCTGATGTTCGACTTCGCGCACACCGGCCGGCCCATGCTTTTCCACACGTACGACCTGGAGCACTACCGCGACACCGTGCGCGGCTTCTGCCTCGACTTCGAGACCCGTGCCCCCGGCCCGCTGCTCGTCGGGACGGAGGAAATCGCCCGGGCGCTGCGCAACCCCGGCGCCCTGGCCGCGTCGGCACAGCGGCATGCGGAGGCCTACCGGAGCTTCCGCAGGGACTTCTGCGACCTGGACGACGGCGGGGCGGCAGCCAGGGTCGTGGACCGACTGCTGGCGGCAGAGGGGGCGGTCAGTTCTTCTTGAGGGCGGCGACCGCCGAGGCGGCGAGATCGTCCAGGTACCCCTTGGGCAGCTCGCCGCGGACGACCGCGAGCCGCCAGTAGAGCGGTCCGACGATCAGGTCCAGCGCACGGTCGGGGTCGCTGCCCTCGGGCAGCTCGCCGCGGGCGACGGCGTCCCGGACGACCACGGCAGCGACGCCCTGCTGCGGGTCCAGCAGGGCCGCCTTGATCGTGTCCGAGATCTCCGGGTTGCGTGCCGACTCGACCAGCAGGTCCGGGATGACCTGCGAGGCGACGGGGTGACGCAGCGCGTAGGCGGCCAGTTGCAGGACGGCGCGAACGTCCCCGTACAGCGAACCGGTGGCCGGGGCCGGCATGCCCTGGACCGCGACGGCGGAGACCAGGTCGAGAACCAGCGCCAGCTTGGACTTCCAGCGGCGGTAGACGGCGGTCTTGCCGACGCCCGCGCGCCGGGCGATGCCCTCGATCGACATCCGGGCGAAGCCGACCGCCGCCAGTTCCTCGAAGACGGCGCTGCGAATGGCATCGGTGACGTCCTCGCGCAGCACAGCGGCTCCGGCGGGGACGCGACGGCGGGTTCCCGGGTCGGTGGTCATGGCCAGAATGATAGTCCGTAACGACGAAACGGTTGCGTTGCGACGTATTCGCGTCCTACCCTCGACGTAGCGACGATACGGTTCCGTTCCGGCGATCGCGATTGTTCCTGCACTCCCGTCGAAAGCGATCGTGGTGAGCCAGACAACAGCCTCAGCGACCCCGCCGGCCACATCCGCCCAGGCGGTGACCGATGCGGTCCCCGCCGACGCGCTCCACCCGGTGTACGAACCGGGCGAGCTCGCGGCGCTCGCGTCCCGGTACGGGCTGACCGTGAGCGGCGCCCGGCCGACCCTGGGCGCCTACATCCGGCAGCTGTGGGGGCGCAGGCACTTCATCACGGCGTTCGCCACCGCCAAGCTCACTGCCCAGTACAGCCAGGCGAAGCTCGGCCAGATCTGGCAGATCATGACCCCGCTGCTCAACGCGACGGTCTACTACTTCATCTTCGGCGTCCTGATGAACACGAAGCGCAACGTCGAGGACTTCGTGCCGTTCCTCGTCACGGGCGTCTTCATCTGGACCTTCACCAGCAGCTCGATCACTGCGGGCACCCGCGCGATCAGCGGCAACCTCGGCCTCGTACGGGCCCTGCACTTCCCGCGCGCCTCGCTGCCGATCGCCCTGGCTCTGCAGCAGCTTCAGCAGCTGCTGTTCTCGCTGGGTGCGCTGGTGCTGATCCTCATCGGGTTCGGGCAGTTCCCGCGGCCGTCCTGGCTGCTGGCCGTTCCGGCACTCTTCCTGCAGTCCGTGTTCAACACCGGCGTCTCGATGGTGGTGGCACGGCTGGCCGCCCGGACCCCGGACATCGCCCAGCTGATGCCGTTCATCCTGCGCACCTGGATGTACGCCTCCGGCGTCATGTGGAGCATCGACGCACTGCTCAAGGGAGACCGGGTCCCGCACTTCGTGAAGGTCGCGCTGGAGTGCAATCCGGCCGCCGTCTTCATCGACCTGATGCGGTTCGCCCTGATCGACAGTTTCAGCGGGTCCCAGCTGCCCCCGCATGTATGGGCCGTCGCCGCGGGCTGGGCGCTCGTGTGCGGCATCGGCGGCTTCGTGTACTTCTGGAAGGCCGAGGAGCTGTACGGACGTGGCTGAGAACATGAATGGCACCGACGAGCGGGTCCCGACCGTCGTCGTCGACGACGTCCACATCACGTACAAGGTCAATGGCGCCCGTACCGGAAGGGGCAGCGCCACCTCCGCCCTCAGCCGGATCGCCTCGCGGCGGCAGGCCCCCGGAGTGCGCGAGGTGCACGCGGTGAAGGGCGTCAGTTTCGCCGCGTACAAGGGCGAGGCGATCGGCCTGATCGGCTCCAACGGCTCCGGGAAGTCGACGCTGCTGAAGGCGATCGCAGGTCTGCTGCCACCGTCGAAGGGCCGGGTCCACACCCAGGGCCAGCCGTCGCTGCTCGGGGTCAACGCGGCCCTGATGAGCGATCTGACCGGCGAGCGGAACGTCATCCTGGGCGGGCTCGCGATGGGCATGACCCGCGAGGAGATCCGCGAGCGCTACGAGCAGATCGTCAACTTCTCCGGCATCAACGAGAAGGGCGATTTCATCACCCTCCCGATGCGGACGTATTCCTCGGGCATGGGCGCCCGGCTGCGCTTCTCCATCGCCGCCGCCAAGAGCCATGACGTCCTGCTGATCGACGAGGCGCTGTCCACGGGCGACGCCAAGTTCCAGCGGCGCAGCAAGGAGCGCATCATCGAGCTGCGCAAGGAAGCGGGCACGGTCTTCCTGGTCAGCCACAGCAACAAGTCGATCACCGAGACCTGCGACCGGGCGATCTGGCTGGAGGCGGGGACGCTGCGGATGGACGGTCCGGCAGAGGACATCGTCGCCGCGTACGAGAAGTTCACCACCGCCAAGAAGTAGCGGACGCGAACGGAAGGGGGCGCCCCGGGCCGAAAGCC
>NZ_JBLVKW010000055.1:0-54910 GCF_048270745.1 Streptomyces sp. NPDC056231
CGGCGGTTCCAACCTTACCAGACTCTTTTTCGTTTCCGTTTCCGGTCCGAATTTGATTCCGGTGGCCTTTGGAGTGGCCTTTGCCTTTCGGCGGACCCGACTTTATCAGAAGTTCTGAGTCGGAATTTCCGACCCGCTCGGGGCTGCCACTGCGCACGAGTGCGCCGGCTGCTTCCCGGTCAGGCGGAGCCGTAAACGTACTGGAGCGGGGCGCCCGATGCAAATCGGGGGCCCCGCTCCGGAGTTCGCGCCTGTCGGAGGGTCAGACCTCGACGACGACGGGGAGGATCATCGGGCGCCGACGGTAGGTGTCGGATACCCACTTGCCCATCGTGCGGCGGACGAGCTGCTGCAGCTGGTGCGGCTCCATCACGCCGTCCTGGGCGGACTTGTTGATCGCTTCCTCGATCTTCGGTACGACGGCGCTGAATGCCGCGTCGTCGATACCGGAACCCCTGGCATGGATATCGGGGCCGCCCGTGATCTTGCCGGATGTGCTGTCGACCACGATGAAGACCGAAATGATGCCTTCGTCGCCGAGGATGCGGCGGTCCTTGAGGGAGGTCTCGGTGACGTCTCCGACCGAGAGGCCGTCGACGTAGACGTAACCCGCCTGGACCTTGCCGACGATCTTGGCCTTGCCGTCGATGAGGTCGACCACGACGCCGTCCTCGGCGATGACGATGTGGTCCTTGGGAACACCGGTAAGGGCGCCCAGTTCGGCGTTGGCCCGCAGGTGACGCCATTCGCCGTGCACCGGCATCAGGTTCTTCGGCCGGCAGATGTTGTAGAAGTACAGCAGTTCGCCGGCCGAAGCGTGGCCCGAGACATGGACCTTGGCGTTGCCCTTGTGGACCACGTTGGCGCCCCAGCGGGTCAGGCCGTTGATCACGCGGTAGACCGCGTTCTCATTGCCCGGGATCAGGGACGACGCCAGGATCACCGTGTCGCCCTGGACGATCCGGATCTGGTGGTCGCGGTTGGCCATCCGGGACAGCGCGGCCATCGGCTCGCCCTGCGAGCCCGTGCAGACCAGCACGACCTCGTCGTCCGGCAGGTCGTCGAGGGTCTTGACGTCGACGACCAGGCCCGCGGGGACCTTCAGATAACCGAGGTCGCGGGCGATGCCCATGTTGCGGACCATCGAACGGCCGACGAAGGCGACCCGGCGGCCGTACTCGTGTGCCGCGTCCAGGATCTGCTGAATACGGTGCACGTGGCTGGCGAAGCTCGCCACAATGATGCGCTTCTGGGCGTTCGCGAAGACCGTGCGAAGGACGTTGGAGATGTCCCGCTCGGGCGGTACGAAGCCGGGCACCTCTGCATTCGTCGAGTCGGAGAGGAGGAGGTCGATGCCCTCCTCGCTCAGCCGGGCGAAGGCGTGCAGGTCGGTGAGACGGCCGTCCAGCGGCAGCTGGTCCATCTTGAAGTCACCGGTCGCGACGGCCATGCCCGCGGGGGTGCGGATGGCGACCGCGAGGGCATCCGGGATGGAGTGGTTGACCGCGACGAACTCGCAGTCGAAGACACCGATGCGCTCACGCTGCCCTTCCGCCACCTCGAGGGTGTACGGACGGATCCGGTGCTCCTGAAGCTTCGCCTCGATCAGTGCGAGGGTCAGCTTGGAGCCGATGAGCGGGATGTCCGGCTTCAGGCGCAGCAGGTACGGGACGCCGCCGATGTGGTCCTCGTGGCCGTGCGTGAGGACGATGCCCTCGACGTCGTCGAGGCGGTCCCGGATCGTGGAGAAGTCGGGCAGGATCAGGTCGATTCCGGGCTGCTCCTCCTCGGGGAAGAGCACTCCGCAGTCGACGATGAGCAGGCGGCCGCCATACTCGAAGACCGTCATGTTGCGGCCGATTTCGCCGAGGCCGCCGAGCGGGGTGACGCGGAGGCCGCCCTTGGGGAGCTTCGGCGGGGTGCCGAGTTCGGGATGCGGATGACTCAAAAGACTCTCCTTACCACGCACGCCACGTACCGCTGAGGCACGTGGCGTGCATGTCATTCGTGCACTTGCTGTTCTCTGACGTCGCTCTTGTGGGTGTTCTTCGCTTATTCAGTTGTGAAGTCTGTGGTTACAGCTGTACCCCACCGGCGGCGAGGTCGATCTTGAGCTGGGCCGCTTCCTGGTCGGTGAGTTCCACCAGAGGGAGGCGCAGCGGGCCTGCGGGCAGACCTTGGAGCGCCAATGCGGCCTTGGTGGTGATCACACCCTGGGTGCGGAACATGCCGGTGAAGACCGGCAGGAGCTTCTGGTGGATCTCGGTGGCCTTCTGGACGTCGCCGCCGAGATACGCCTCGATGAGGGCGCACAGGTCGGGGGTGACGACGTGGCCGACGACGGAGACGAAGCCGACTGCGCCGACCGAGAGCAACGGGAGGTTCAACATGTCGTCGCCCGAGTACCAGGCGAGTCCTGACCGGGCGATGGCCCAGCTTGCGCGGCCGAGGTCGCCCTTGGCGTCCTTGTTGGCGACGATACGCGGGTGCTCGGCGAGCCGGACCAGCGTCTCTGTGTCGATGGGCACACCGCTGCGGCCGGGAATGTCGTAGAGCATCACCGGGAGACCGGTGGCATCCGCGATCGCCGTGAAGTGGCGGAAGATGCCTTCCTGCGGCGGCTTGTTGTAGTACGGCGTGACCGCGAGAAGGCCGTGGGCGCCGGAGCGCTCGGCCGTGCGGGCGAGTTCGATGCTGTGGCGGGTGTCGTTGGTGCCGATGCCGGCGACGACATGGGCCCGGTCCCCTACAGCTTCCAGGACCGCCCGTACGAGCTGGTCTTTCTCCGCGTCACTGGTGGTCGGGGACTCGCCGGTGGTGCCGTTGATGATCAGGCCGTCATTGCCTGCGTCCACCAGGTGGGCGGCAAGCCGCTGGGCGCCGTCGAGGTCGAGTGCGCCGTCCGCCGTGAAGGGCGTGACCATGGCGGTGAGGACCCGCCCGAAGGGAGTCTGCGGAGTGGAGATCGGAGCCATGGGTAACACGCTACTCGCTGCTCAGCGCCCGGTCGTCCCTCGGGGGGAGAGGGAGAGGAGCCCGGCACTGCCTGCTCGGGGGTTCAAGCAGTGCCGGGTCCGTTTGATCAGCCTAGATGAACTTCACGAAACGTCGCAATACGGACACCGCTTACGGGGCTACGCGTCCATTCTTGTTGAAGGCTGCATGGGTGAGCGGCATGAGCCGCGCCCAGTGCTCCTCCATCTGTTCGCCGACCATTTCGATCTCACGCTGCGGGAAGGACGGGACCTTCGCCAGCTCGTGCTGGGTGCGCAGACCGAGGAAGTGCATCAGCGAGCGCGCGTTGCACGTGGCGTACATCGATGAGAACAGGCCGACCGGAAGTACGGCCCGGGCGACCTCGCGGGCGACGCCGGCGGCGAGCATCTCCTGGTACGCCTCGTACGCCTGGCGGTACGAGTCCTCCATCACGCGGCCGGTGAGCTCCTGCTGGGCCGCGGTGCCCTCGACGAACTCATACTTGCCGGGGCGGCCCTGCTGGACGAGCTTGCGGGCCTCATCGGGAACGTAGAAGACCGGCTCCAGCTCCCTGTAGCGGCCCGATTCCTCGTTGTACGACCAGCCGACGCGGTGGCGCATGAACTCGCGGAACACGAAGATCGGTGCGCTGATGAAGAACGTCATCGAGTTGTGCTCGAACGGGGATCCGTGACGGTCCCGCATCAGGAAGTTGATGAGTCCTTTCGAGCGCTCCGGGTCCTTGGTGACCTCTTCGAGGGACTGCTCTCCGGCCGTGGACACACGGGCGGCAAACAGGACGTCGGAGTCGGCCGCGGAGTGCTTCACCAGCTCGACGGTCACATCGCTGCGGAAGCTGGGCTTTGCGGGCTCGGGGGTCTCGGTCACCGGCGGGGTCCTTCCAATTGCGTCGCTCGGGCGGCGCCCACTCTACGGGCCGCTACTGACAACGCGCCTCAGAAGCTCTGCCCGAGGATTTCTTCGGCGAATTCGGCGATTCGGGGCACCGAACGGGCCCGCCGTGCGTCTGACTCAATAGCATTGCCTCTATCAGAGTTCAAGGAGAGCTTCCTCATGTTCCGCCGGCGTGAAGCCGTCCCGTTCGCTTTCGTGGCCGAGGCCGACCGATTCCGCAGCAACGTCACCCCGCCGCCCCGGGAGCGCGCCACCGTCTCGCAGCTGGCGGCCCGCTCGCTCGTTGGGCTGACCGTGATCGCCGGTCTCGCCGGATCACTGCTCCTCGGCCTTCCCGCCCTTGCCCCGGAGCGGGCTCCGTCGCACAGCCAGCAGACCGAGGCCGCCCACCGCTGACTCGTACGGACCCCTGGGGTGGTAGGGGCAGGGGCCTGCTCGGTAGCCTCACCGGGCACAGCAATCGAGCATGCTTGTGAGTGAGGATCAGTCGTGCCCCTGCCCTTTCTGACGGCCGACCGCGCGTTTGACGCGAGCGCTGAGGACATTGCGCTGCCGTTCGACGACCACGACAGCTGGCGGCGCCCCTACCGCCCCGGGCCGTGGCGGGTCGCGGCTGCAGCCATCCTGTTGTTGCTCGCCTCGTTCGTGCTCATCGCGGGCATGGTCACCGCGTTTGCCGGGGCGATGCCCGGGGCTGCCCTGTGTGTCGGGCTCGCCCTCGTGGTGATCATCTGCGCCCTGCGACTGCTGCGGATGGGTGCCTGGGTGAGCCGGCACGGAGTGCGGCGAGTGGGCTTCCTGGTGACGACGACCGTGCCGTGGGACCGGGCCGCCACGGTCCGTACGGTGCAGCAGCCGGTGAAGTGGCTCGGATTCCCGCGCACCGTGCAGGGTCAGGCTCTGATCGTCGTACGGAAGGGTGGCCAGGCCGTGCCGCCGCTGCTCACCGACTGCAATGCGGACTTCCTCGGGCGGGGCGAGGCGTTCGACCGGGCCGCCGACACGATCGAGGCGTGGGGGGGCGAGTACCGGCGCGGTTGAGGGCTGTCCCGTCATTCCCTCCGCGGGCCTCCGGTATCCGGTTGCCCTCAGGCACGGAGAGCGGCGTCGAGATCGCGAATGATCTCTCCCACGCGCCCGCCTCCGGGAGGTGCGGCGGGCAGCCGGCCAAGCACCGCGGTGACCGCTGTTGGCGCATGATGACGCGCCCATACAAGGGTGGTCCTCGCGGTGGCACGCCGGCCTTCTTCGGATGCCAGCTCTTCTGCTCGTGCCGCATGCGCTGCCGCACCGAGAATGTGTTTCACCTGATGAGCGCTTGCCTTGGGATGAAGGTACGCAGCGGCGGCCGCGTGGCTCGCCGCTCGTGCCGCGTCGGCCGCAGCGGGTGAAGCGGCGTCGCGTGCCGCTCGGTAGGCCGCCCACGCGCTCTGCCGCAGAGCACCCGTGCGCCGGCCGCCCCCAGCGAAAGCGGGTGCTGCATAGATGGCGTCGCGCGGGCGCGTGTCGGCAGGAAGATTCTGTTCGAAGATCGACAGCGCCCTGCGCGCACAATCAGCCGCGTAGCCCGCGATCTCGCGGAGTTCGTGTTCGCTCAGCTCGATCCTGTCCGACTCAGTTGGCACGACTCCATCCTGCCGCAGGTCGCCGGGGGGCGTGAGGCACTCACTGCGTGCCGGGCCGGCGACACCCTCGCGGTGACCGAACTCGACACCCGTCCCGGCTGCGGCATGGACATGGCGGACGGCGGCCGGTTCTGTTCTCGGCCGCCGTACGCGCTCGAACGATGTCCTCAGCCGTCGGACGGGACGGAGGTGGCGGCCGAACCCGGTGCGCCCGTCGGCGTCGGGTTCATGTGCAGGGCGATGGCACGCTGCATGGCCTTGCGGGCCCGCGGGGTGTCCCGGGCGTCCTGGTAGGCGACGGCGAGGCGGAACCAACAGCGCCAGTCGTCCGGGGAGTCCTCGGTCTCCTCGCGGCGTCGTGCGAACACCGCGTCGGCCGAGTCGCGGTCGATACGGCCTCCCGCGGTACGGACCAGTTCGTCGACCGGCAGGCCGCCCTCGGCGTCCAGCTCCGCAGCGAGGGCGTTGGCCCTGCGGACGAACTGGGTGTTCTTCCAGAGGAACCAGATACCGATCACCGGCAGGATCAGCACCGCGATCCCGAAGGTGACCGTGAGCAGCGTGCCGTTCTCGATGAGGAGCACGCCCCGGCTGCCGACCAGGACGAAGTAGAAGACCAGGACGGCAGCGGTGACGAGATAAGTGATCTTTGCGCGCATGGCGGTGGGCTCAGTCAGTTGAGGTCGAGGAAGTGTTCCAGGCCGAAGGTGAGGCCCGGGGTGGTCGCCACGCGGCGTGCGCCGAGCAGGATGCCCGGCATGAAGCTGCTGTGGTGCAGGGAGTCGTGACGGATGGTGAGGGTCTCTCCCTCACTCCCGAGCAGCACTTCCTGGTGGGCCAGGAGGCCGCGGAGCCGGATCGCGTGGACCGGGACCCCGTCCACGTCCGCGCCGCGGGCGCCGTCGAGCGCCGTGGCCGTGGCGTCCGGCTGCGGTGCGCAGCCGGCCTTCCGCCGGGCCTCGGCGATCAGCTGGGCGGTGCGGGTGGCGGTGCCGGACGGGGCGTCGACCTTGTTGGGGTGGTGCAGTTCGATGACCTCGACGGACTCGAAGTAGCGGGCTGCCTGCTCGGCGAACTTCATGGTGAGGACTGCGCCGATGGAGAAGTTCGGCGCGATGAGCACACCGGTCTCCGGGGAGCCGGAGAGCCAGGTGTTCAGCTGCGCGAGCCGTTCATCGGTCCAGCCGGTTGTGCCGACGACCGCGTGGATGCCGTGCCGGACGCAGAAGTCGAGGTTCCCCATCACCGACCCGGGCGTGGTGAGTTCGACCACGACCTGGGCGTCGTTCTCGGCGAGGGTCTCCAGCCTGTCGCCTCGGCCGAGAGCGGCCACCAGTTCCATGTCGTCGGCGGCCTCGACGGCTCGTACGGCTTCCGATCCGATGCGGCCGTTGGCGCCGAGAACGGCCACGCGCAGCTTGCTCATTGCTCTGCTTCCTTACGGGTGGAGTTAGGAGACCGCTTCATCGAGGCGGCCGGCCTGCTTGTCCTTGAGCGGACCGATGACGGAGAGCGACGGTCGCTGTCCGAGGACTTCGCCGGCCACCGCCCGGACGTCATCGGGGGTGACCTGCGCTATCCGGGACAGCAGGTCGTCGACCGACATCTGCTCGCCCCAGCACAGCTCGCTCTTGCCGATACGGTTCATCAGCGCACCGGTGTCCTCCAGACCGAGGACGGTGGAGCCGGAGAGCTGGCCGATGGCCCGGCCGATCTCCTCGTCGCTCAGGCCGTCGGACGCTACCCGGTCGAGCTCGTCACGGCAGATCTTCAGGACGTCGTGGACCTGGCTGGGCCGGCAGCCCGCGTACACGCCGAAGAGCCCGCAGTCAGCGAAGCCCGAGGTGTACGAATACACGCTGTAGGCGAGGCCGCGCTTCTCCCGTACCTCCTGGAAGAGGCGGGAGCTCATGCCGCCGCCGAGGGCGGTGTTGAGCACCCCGAGTGCCCAGCGGCGCTCGTCGGTGCGGGCCAGACCGGGCATGCCGAGGACGACGTGGGCCTGCTCGGTCTTGCGGTTCAGTACCTCGACCCGGCCTGCGGTGCGCAGGGTGCGGGATCCCTGGCGCGGTGCGACCGGGACGGCGTCGGTGCGGGTCAGCGCGCCGGCGCGCTCGAAGGCCCGGCGGACCTGGCGGACGACGGTGGCGTGGTCGACATTGCCCGCCGCGGCGACGACCAGGTGGGTCGGGTCGTAGTGCTTCTTGTAGAAGCGGGCGATCTGGCCGCGGCTGAGCGCGTTGATCGTGTCGACGGTGCCGAGGACCGGGCGGCCGAGGGGGGTGTCGCCGAGCATCGTGTGCGCGAACAGGTCGTGCACGCAGTCGCCCGGGTCGTCCTCGGTCATCGCGATCTCTTCGAGGATGACGCCACGCTCGGCGTCGACATCCTCGGGGGCGATCAGCGAGCCGGTCAGCATGTCGCAGACGACATCGATGGCCAGCGGCAGGTCGGTGTCGAGGACCCGCGCGTAATAGCAGGTGTACTCCTTCGCCGTGAAGGCGTTCATCTCGCCGCCGACCGCGTCGATCGCGGACGATATGTCGAGGGCACTGCGCCGGTCCGTGCCCTTGAAGAGAAGGTGCTCGAGGTAGTGCGTCGCGCCGTTCAGCGTGGGCGTCTCGTCGCGTGATCCGACGTTGGCCCAGATCCCGAAGGTGGCGGAACGTACGGAGGGCAGGGTCTCGGTGACGATCCGCAGACCGCCGGGGAGGACCGTACGGCGGACGGTGCCGACGCCGTTGCTGCCCTTGAGAAGCGTTTGGGTACGGGCGACGGCCCGCGCCTCGAAGGAGGCGCGGGCCGTCGTCACGGAACTACGGGACGTCACTTGGCGGCGTCGTCCTTCTTCTCGTCCTCTTCGCCCTCGATCACGGGGATGAGGGAGAGCTTGCCGCGGGAGTCGATCTCGGCGATCTCGACCTGGACCTTGGCTCCGACCGCGACCACGTCCTCGACGTTCTCCACACGCTTTCCACCGGCGAGCTTGCGGATCTGCGAGATGTGCAGCAGGCCG
Source organism: Streptomyces sp. NPDC056231 (assembly GCF_048270745.1). NCBI lineage: Bacteria > Bacillati > Actinomycetota > Actinomycetes > Kitasatosporales > Streptomycetaceae > Streptomyces > Streptomyces sp. NPDC056231. Next base: position 8,533 of record NZ_JBLVKW010000055.1, read on the forward strand.
TCCTTGCCCGGCATGAGGGAGACGAACGCACCGAAGGTGGTGGTCTTGACGACCGTGCCCAGGTAGCGCTCGCCGACCTCCGGCATGGTCGGGTTGGCGATCGCGTTGATCGTGGCGCGGGCGGCCTCGGCCTGCGAGCCCTGCTGGGCACCGATGTAGATGGTGCCGTCGTCCTCGATCGTAATGTCGGCGCCGGTGTCCTCCTGGATCTGGTTGATCATCTTGCCCTTGGGGCCGATGACCTCACCGATCTTGTCCACCGGGATCTTGACCGTGATGATCCGCGGGGCGTTCGGGGACATCTCGTCCGGGACGTCGATGGCCTCGTTCATCACATCGAGGATGTGGAGGCGGGCGTCACGGGCCTGCTTCAGCGCGGCGGCCAGGACCGACGCGGGGATGCCGTCGAGCTTGGTGTCGAGCTGCAGCGCGGTGACGAACTGCTTCGTGCCGGCGACCTTGAAGTCCATGTCACCGAACGCGTCCTCGGCACCGAGGATGTCGGTCAGGGCGACGTAGTGGGTCTTGCCGTCGATCTCCTGGGAGATCAGACCCATGGCGATACCGGCGACGGCGGCCTTGAGCGGCACACCGGCGTTCAGCAGCGACATGGTGGAGGCGCAGACCGAGCCCATGGACGTCGAGCCGTTGGAGCCCAGCGCCTCGGAGACCTGGCGGATCGCGTAGGGGAACTCCTCGCGCGACGGCAGCACCGGCACGATGGCGCGCTCGGCAAGTGCACCGTGGCCGATCTCGCGACGCTTGGGCGAGCCCACGCGGCCGGTCTCACCGACGGAGTACGGCGGGAAGTTGTAGTTGTGCATGTAGCGCTTGCGGGTCACCGGGGAGAGGGTGTCCAGCTGCTGCTCCATGCGGAGCATGTTGAGGGTGGTGACGCCCAGGATCTGGGTCTCCCCACGCTCGAACAGCGCCGAGCCGTGCACGCGCGGGATGGCCTCGACCTCGGCGGCGAGCGTACGGATGTCCGTGACGCCACGGCCGTCGATGCGGACCTTGTCCTTGATGACGCGCTCACGGACCAGCTTCTTGGTCAGCGCGCGGTAGGCACCGGAGATCTCCTTCTCGCGGCCCTCGAACTGCGGGAGCAGCTTCTCGCCGGCGATCTCCTTGATGCGGTCCAGCTCCGCCTCGCGCTCCTGCTTGCCGGCGATGGTGAGCGCCTTGGCGAGCTCGGTGCTGACGGCGGCGGTGAGCGCCTCCAGGACGTCGTCCTGGTAGTCGAGGAAGACCGGGAAGTCACCGGTGGGCTTGGCGGCCTTGGCGGCGAGGTCCGACTGGGCCTTGCAGAGGACCTTGATGAACGGCTTCGCGGCCTCGAGACCGGCGGCGACGATCTCCTCGGTCGGGGCCTCGGCGCCGTCCTTGACGAGCTGGATGGTCTTCTCGGTGGCTTCGGCCTCGACCATCATGATCGCGACATCGCCGTCCTCGAGGACGCGACCGGCGACGACCATGTCGAAGACGGCGTCCTCGAGCTCGGTGTGCGTCGGGAACGCGACCCACTGGCCCTTGATCAGGGCGACACGGGTGCCACCGATCGGGCCGGAGAAGGGCAGGCCCGCCAGCTGCGTGGAGCAGGAGGCGGCGTTGATCGCGACCACGTCGTACAGGTGGTCGGGGTTGAGCGCCATGACCGTCTCGACGATCTGGATCTCGTTGCGCAGGCCCTTCTTGAAGGAGGGGCGCAGCGGCCGGTCGATCAGACGGCAGGTGAGGACGGCGTCCTCGGAGGGGCGGCCCTCGCGGCGGAAGAAGGAGCCGGGAATCTTGCCGGCGGCGTACTGCCGCTCCTCGACGTCGACCGTGAGGGGGAAGAAGTCCAGCTGGTCCTTGGGCTTCTTGGACGCGGTGGTGGCCGACAGCACCATGGTGTCGTCGTCCAGGTACGCAACGGCGGAGCCGGCGGCCTGCTTGGCCAGGCGGCCCGTCTCGAAGCGAATGGTGCGGGTGCCGAAGGTTCCGTTGTCGATAACGGCCTCGGCGTAGTGGGTCTCGTTCTCCACTAGCGTTTTCTCCGATACATATCGTCTTCTCGCCCCCACGCCCGTGTGGCGGGGGACGGTAGCGGAGAAGCCCTCCATCGGCGGGCCGGTCTTCGATCGAAGCACCCGGGTTGCTGTGTCCGGGGGCCACTACCGAGGACCGGCGGCGGGGAGGCTGCTTCTCGCTCGTCTGCAGGACGTTCTGGGACCAGGTTACTGAGAATCGGCTCAGCTTGGCATTCCGGTCGTCCGGGCGAGCCGGACACGTCCCGTGCATACAGCAAAGGGAGCGGCTCCCTCAGTCGTGGGAACCGCTCCCTTCACGGCGTCTTACTTGGCGCCGCCGGCCGCACCGCGGCGGATGCCGAGGCGGTCGACCAGGGCGCGGAAGCGCTGGATGTCCTTCTTGGCCAGGTACTGCAGGAGGCGGCGGCGCTGACCGACCAGGATCAGCAGACCACGACGGGAGTGGTGGTCGTGCTTGTGGGTCTTGAGGTGCTCCGTCAGGTCCGAGATCCGGCGGGAGAGCATGGCCACCTGGACCTCGGGGGATCCGGTGTCACCCTCCTTGGTGGCGAACTCGGCCATGATCTGCTTCTTCGTAGCGGCGTCGAGCGACACGCGGTACTCCTCTTTGATGTTCGATGCGCCCGCGAGTGCCCCTGGTCTTGATCTCAGGGGGTCTTCCGTTACTCGGGGGCGAAGGTCCGATGAGCGCAGCCCTCAGGGTGATCCGGGAGCGCGTACACAAACGGCCGTCACACAGCGTACCAGGCCGGCGGAGCCGGGTTGCCTGGGGGCGGTGCCCCGGTGGCTCCCCGGCGCCACGGTGTCCTCGATCGCCGGACGCGCTTGCTTCTGCCCGGCTGAGCCGGGTTCGGCCGGGCCGGCCCGCAGGGTCAGCTGGTGAGGGCGCGGATCGAGTGGTAAAGATCGAAAACGGCGAGGCACAGAGGAATGAGTGTAAGGAGCACGCACGCTTCGGCGATCTCCAGGAAGCGCCCCCAGAACGGGGTGACGCCCCTGCGCGGCACGATCAGCCCTATGGCAGTGATCACGGCGGCGGCGCCCGCGACGGCTGCGGTGAGCCAGATCGTACGGATGTCGAGCGCGGTGCTGTCCCCCGCGACGGCCTCGCGCAGCATGTCGGCCGGCGGATTGAGGGACAGACCGAGGCCCAGGAGTACGAGTGCGCCGAGACCCGCCGCCAACGCGCAGCCGACCTGGGCCGTGTAGCGGAACAGGTGGGAGCGCATCAGCATGGCGACTCCGGTGGCGAGCGCCAGCAGCTGGCCCCGGACGCTGTCCGAGAATCCCAGGACGGCTGCGGCGCCCACAGCCACCAGCGCACATCCGCCGACCAGTCCGACGAGCAGTTCATGGCCGCGCCGCGCCTGGGCGGCAATGCGGTCGGCGTCGACCGGGCCCTGCGGCGCCGGTTCGGACGTCCCGTAGTCACCGGCGGTGGTACGGGGCGGCTCGAAGCCGATGGGGAGGCGGGCGAAGCGGGTGGAGAGACCGGGCAGGAAGGCGAGGACACCCACGGAGAGCGGGGCACACACCGCCGCGGTCTCGACAGGCTCCATGCCGGTCGTGATCGCGACGAAGGTCACCAGCAAGCCGATGGCGGCGGAGAACACGAACGCGACGAAGAGACCGTCCCCGCCGGGGGCCGCGATCATCAGGATCACAGCCACCACCAGTACGGCGGCACAGGCGAGCAGGAACTGCAGTCTGCCGATGCCCTGGCCCGCACCGAGCGACAGCAGCCCGGCGCCGGCGACCGCGGCGTTCGCGAGCGCGCCGATCCCCAGAGCCGTGGACGATCCCCGGTCGTCGTACACGCGCGCGCGTACGCAGGCAAGCGCGAGAGCGAGTACGGCGACGACAGCGGCAAGGACGCCGGGCAGGCCGTGCATGTCGTGCCGGGCGTCGGAGTTCCACAGCACGAAACCGAGCAGGACCAGCAGGAACGACCCGCCGAAGAGCCCTGCTCCGCGCATGAGGCTGTCGCCCCAGAGGGTGCGGTCCCGGGCAACGGCGGTGGCGACGGCGTCGGAGACGTCGTCGAAGACCGCGGGGGGCAGCGACTCGGAGAAGGGACGCAGGGACAGCAGTTCGCCGTCGAGGATGCGTTGACCGGCCAGGGTGCGACCGCTGTCGAGGACGGTGCCGTCGCGGCGTACCAGGTGATAGCCGACCGGAGCGCCCTGGGCGGGGCTCTGTCCCGACAGTCGGAGGATCTCCGGGTAGAGGTCTGCGACGGGGATGTCCTCGGGCAGCGCCACGTCGACGCGGCTGTCGGGCGCGACGACCGTGACCCGGCAGAAACCGGTTCCGTTGCCGGCCGGAACTCCGGGACCCGGCCGACCGGATCCGGTGGCTGCCGCTCGGGCCGTCATAGTCACCTGCTGCTCCCCCTCATCGTTCTTCTGAAACGAACCCCGGGAGCACTGACCTCGCTCGCGCCCCGATTGGCCGTTTCCTTGCGGTAGTTAGCGAATGCTTACTCGCGTCGCGACACCCTACCGCTCCCTGGTCATCCCGTACGCCAGTAGGATCCTCCCGCGGATGGAGCCCGTCGCCACGGGGGCGCCGATACGAACAGCTCTGTCCGGCAAGGGAATTGGTGAGCCGTGAGTCAGATTGTCGTCAAGCGCGCACCGCGGGCCCTGCCCTCCGAAGTGCCGGACGAACAGGTGCAGTTGCAACCCCCGCCCGAGCTGCCTCGCGGTCAGCAGGAGGGGATGATGATGCAGCTGCTGCCGATGCTCGGCATGGGTGGTTCCGTCGTCTTCTTCTTCATGACCCCGAACCCGATCATGCGCATCATGGGCATGATCATGATCGCGTCGACGATCGCCATGGCCGTTGCGATGATCGTCCGCCTCCGGCAGGGCACCCAGGGGCAGCTCGCGGACATGCGGCGTGACTATCTCAAGTATCTGACGCAGACACGACGCGCCGTTCTGAAGACAGCCCGCCAACAGCGCGACGCACAGTTCTATCTCCACCCGTCCCCGGAGCAGTTGTGGGCGCTTGTCGCCGAGGGCAGCCGGGTGTGGGAGCGCCGCGTCGGTGACGCCGACTTCGCGCAGGTGCGCATCGGCCTGGGCAGTCAGGAACTCGCCACGCCGCTCATCGCGCCCGAGACCGCGCCGGTCGATGAGCTGGAGCCGCTGACCGCCGGGGCGATGCAGCAGTTCTTGACGACCCACAGCACGCTGGACGGCCTGCCCATGGCGGTCTCGCTGCGCGCCTTCTACCACCTGACCATCAGCGGCGAAGCGGAGTCCGTCCGTTCCACGGCCCGTGCGATGGTCGGTGCGCTCGCCTCGCTGCACTCCCCCGAGGATCTGATCATCGCCGTCGCGACGGGCCAGGACGCTGTCCCGCGCTGGGAATGGGCGAAGTGGCTTCCGCACGTCCAGGCGCCGGACTTCGTCGACGGTGCCGGCAGCCGCCGCCTGATCACCACCAGCATCGCGGAGCTGGAGGAGATGCTCGCGGACCGGCTCGACGGCCGGCCGCGCTTCCAGCCCGATGGCCAGCCGCTCCTGGACCAGCCTCATGTCGTCGTCGTACTCGACGGCCAGTCCGTATCGCCGGTGTCGGCTCTCGCTGCGGCCGAGGGCCTCCAGGGCGTGACGGTCGTCGAGGTCGTGCCGGGTGAGGTCAACGGGGCACGCGGCGGCCTGTCCGTCGTGGTGCACCCCCATTCGCTGCAGCTGGAGTCCGAGCACGGGCTGGTCTACGACGGCGTTCCCGACCTGCTCAGTTACGAGGCCGCCGAAGCACTGGCCCGGCAACTGGCGCCGCTCCGCGCAGCCTCGGGCGGGGACGACGACGAGCCGCTGCTCGCCAATCTCGAATTCACCGATCTGCTGAACCTCGGTGACGCGGCCTCGATCGACGTCAGCAGGACCTGGCGGGCTCGCTCCCAGGCGGAGCGGCTACGCGTTCCGATCGGCGTGGGCGAGGACGGCAGTCCCGTGATGCTGGACCTCAAGGAGGCAGCGCAGGAGGGCATGGGACCGCACGGCCTGTGCGTCGGCGCCACCGGCTCCGGCAAGTCCGAACTACTGCGTACGCTCGTCCTCGGCCTTGCCGTCACCCACACCTCGGAGACACTCAACTTCGTCCTCGCGGACTTCAAGGGCGGTGCCACCTTCGCCGGTATGGCACAGATGCCCCACGTCGCAGCGGTGATCACCAACCTGGCGGACGATCTGACGCTGGTGGACCGCATGGGCGACTCCATCAGCGGTGAGCTCAACCGCCGCCAGGAGATGCTGCGGGACGCGGGCAACTACGCCAACATCCATGACTACGAGAAGGCACGCGCCGCGGGAGCCAAGCTGCAGCCCATTCCCTCCCTCGTCCTGGTCATCGACGAGTTCAGCGAACTGCTGACCGCCAAGCCCGACTTCATCGAGATGTTCGTGCAGATCGGGCGCATCGGCCGTTCGCTGGGCGTCCATCTGCTGCTGGCCTCGCAGCGCCTCGAAGAGGGGCGGCTGCGCGGTCTGGAGACCTATCTGTCCTACCGGATCGGCCTGCGCACGTTCTCGGCCGGTGAGTCCCGTGCGGCGCTGGGCGTGCCCGATGCCTACCACCTGCCCAACGTCCCCGGTTCCGGCTACCTGAAGTACGGCACGGACGAGATGGTGCGCTTCAAGGCCGCGTACGTCTCCGGGGTGTACCGCTCGGGCGCCGAGGCGGCCGTGTCCTCCGGACCACTGCCGGTGGACCGCAGGCCGGTGGTGTTCACGGCGGCTCCGGTGCCGGTGCAGTACGTACAGCCGAGCCCGCAGACCGGGGCCTCCGTACCCGACGCGCGTACGGCGGAGGACGACGCCCTGGCGGACACGGTGCTCGATGTGATCGTGCGGCGGCTGGAGGGCCGGGGCGCCGCTGCGCACCAGGTGTGGCTCCCTCCGTTGGACAACCCGCCGTCGCTGGACGAGCTCCTGTCGGGGCTCTCCGCGGTCGAGGGCCGTGGGCTGACCCAGCCCGGATTCGAGGGTTCGGGCCGTCTCGTCGTTCCCCTGGGTGTGGTCGACAAGCCGTACGAGCAGCGGCGCGACACGCTCTACCGGGACTTCTCCGGGGCGGCAGGCCACATGCAGATCACCGGTGGCCCGCAGTCCGGCAAGTCCACGCTGCTGCGCACACTCATCGCGGGCTTCGCACTTACCCACACGCCCCAGGAGGTCCAGTTCTACGGACTCGACTTCGGTGGCGGCGGCATGGCTTCGGTCTCCGGTCTTCCGCACGTCGGTGGGATCGCCTCCCGGCTCGACCCGGAGCGGGTGCGGCGTACGGTCTCCGAGGTGTACGGGATCATGGCACGGCGTGAGGAGTACTTCCGCAGCGCGGGCATCGACTCCATCGCCACCTTCCGCAGGCTGCGGGCGCGCGGCGACATCTCGGTCACGGACCAGCCGTGGGGCGACGTCTTCCTGATCATCGACGGCTGGGGCAACTTCCGCACGGACTACGAGGGCCTGGAAGCGGCGGCCGTGGACATCGCGGCGCGCGGCCTCGGATACGGCATCCACCTGATCGTCACGGCGTCGCGTTCCATGGAGGTCCGGGCCAACCTCAAGGACCACCTGATGAACCGGCTCGAACTGCGGCTCGGCGACGTCATGGACTCCGAACTGGACCGCAAGGCCGCGGTCAACGTGCCGGCCGGCGTGCCCGGTCGTGGTCTCACGCCGGAGAAGCTGCACTTCATGGCCGCGGTACCGCGGATCGACGGCATCAACTCCGACAGCGACCTCTCCGAGGCAACGGCGGCCATGAACCAGGAGGTCGCCCGGCACTGGACCGCGGCTCCCGCCCCGGCGGTCCGGCTGCTGCCCCGCGAACTCCCGGCGCACGAGCTCCCCGCGGGGTACGCGCATCCGGAGCGGGGCGTCGCGTTCGGTATCGACGAGAACAACCTGGAGGCGGTCTTCCTCGACTTCGAGCGCGACCCGTTCTTCCTGGTGTTCGGCGAGAGCGAGTCCGGGAAGTCCAATCTGCTGCGGCTGCTCATCAAGCAGCTGACCGAGAGGTACGACGGGAACGTCTGCAAGTTCTTCGTCATCGACAACCGGCGAGCGCTCCTGGACGTCACCCCTGCGACGCACCTGGCGGAGTACGTGCCCATGTCCAACAACATGGAGCACCACATGGACGCGCTGTACGACCTGATGAAGCGCCGCACACCGTCGCCGGATGTCACGGCGCAGGAACTGCGCGAACGCAGCTGGTGGAAGGGCCCGACGGTGTACGTGGTCGTCGACGACTACGACCTGGTCTCCACGTCCAGCGGGAACCCGCTGGCCAAGCTCACGGAGATGCTGCCGTTCTCACGTGACGTCGGCGTCCGGTTCATCATCGCCCGTAGCACGGCAGGGGTCGGACGGGCCCTGTACGAGCCGTTCATGCAGCGCATCATGGAGCTGGGCGCACAGGGCCTGATGCTCTCCGGCGACCCCATCGAGGGGGATGTCCTCGGCAACGTACGACCGCGCCCGATGCCCCCGGGGCGCGGGGTCTTCGTGACGCGGCGGCGGGGGAATCCGCTGGTGCAGTCCGGGCTCATGGCCGCGGAGTAGCACCGCGTGCGTGGTGGGCGGGGCGGGCCGGTGCGGCTGTTCCTCCACGCCTCGTACTCCGCGCTCTCTCCACGTCGGACGTCGGGGCGGCGGCTCGCTCGCTGCCGCCCCTGGACAGAGCCGATTCCAGCAGTCCGGCATTTCCGTCACGAAGGAGGCGCAGTCCTACGACCGCACCATCGGCCACCGGGACTATGGGGACCAACGGGACGGGCACGGCATGAAGATCAGACGAAATCCAGGTGGGAGCTAAACTCCCGTCAAGTTCTATTAACAGATTGATTTTTCGAGTGAAGGATCGAATTCTTCTCATCCAACTCGGCGGGACAGGCTGCACGGGGGAAGGGGTCTGATGACCTGGGACGAGTGGGAGCAGCTCAAGACGGCGGCTGTCGAGAATCGCTCCACGGCGATGCAGCTGAACCGTGTACCGGACGAGGGCGGCACGCCCGCTCCCGGAGGCGACCTGAAGGTCAATCAGCAGGACCTCGCGGCCGTCGGTGACGCCGCGTTCAAGCTCTTCGACAATCTGGGCAAATACGGTCGTGATGCCTGGTCCATCAGCCAGACGGCCGCGAAGGACCTGAGCACCCAGGGATTCGCACTGGGTGGTGCGCTCGACCATGTGCAGGAGCGCTGGGAGAAGCAGCTCAAGACCCTGCTGGACGCCTGCGCGCACATCTCCAATCACATGGATTTCACCAAGGGTGCACACGCCGGTGACGAGTACTACATCTACGGCATCGTGAGCAGCATATCGACGCTGGACGACGGATTCACAGAGAGGACGCAGCGCTGATGGACTACGAAACGCTGCGCCAGGCCAACTTCAGCCAGCTCGGTCAGGCCATCACTGCCTGGAAGGGGGTGGTTGACAAACTCGCCACGCTGGAAACGGACGCACGGGACGATCTGAAGGCGAAGGCGGACAAGGCCGACTGGGCCGGTCTGAATGCCACGGTTTCTCGTGAGTTCATCACCAAAACGTCGGGGGAATTCTCCGACGCCCACACCCAGGCGAAGACCATCCACAACATCCTCAACGACACCCGCGACGAGCTGGTGGACTACAAGGAGCAGTTGGAGCAGGCCTTGGAGCGGGGCCGCAAGAAGAACCTCACGGTGACCCAGACCGGCGGTGGCGGCTTCACCGTGACGATGATCATCCACCCGGACCGCGCCGCCAAGGGCCACGAGGTTCCGGACCACTCTCCGCAGGACGCGGAGCACCTGCGGGACGATGTGCAGCGCATCTTGAACCGGGCGACGGAGAGCGACACGACGGCCGCAACCGTCCTGCGTGCCATCGTCGACCAGGCCGAGGTCGGCTTCTCCGGTGCCTCGTACAACGACCGTGACACCGCGATCGACGCCCTGCGCAAGGCCGACGAAGCGGCCAAGCTGATCAAGGAGAAGGGCGACGAGATGTCGCCCGAGGAGTTCCAGAAGCTGAACGGTCTGCTCGGCTCTTACAAGAACGACCCGTTGTTCCAGGAGAAGTTCGCCACGCAACTGGGGCCGAAGGCGACGCTGGAGTTCTGGGCGGACCTCTCCAGCCCGGACAGCCCGAATGACCTGACCCGCACGCAGCTCGACCAGCTCGGTGAGTTCCAGAAAAACCTGGGTCACGTCCTGGGCGGCGCCACCCAGTCGGACAGCCCCGCCATGCGGCAGTGGGAGAACGACATGCTGAGGCTCTCTGGCGAGCGGTACAACACCCGCCAGGGTGACATCTGGGGCTTCCAGATCATGAGCAACCTCATGCGCACAGGCGACTACGACGATCAGTTCCTCAATAAGTACGGCAATGAACTGGTCGCCAAGGAGAAGGAGATGAGGCTGCCGGACCACTTCTGGAACCAGCAGCCGAAGCCGAAGCTGAACTTCATCGGTGACGAGGAGTTCGGCCGCGACCCGATGACGGGCTTCCTCACGGCACTCGCCAACAGCCCCGACGCCTCGACGGACTTCTTCACCGCGAAGGAGCCGCAGGACAACGCGCAGTGGGTGCTGAAGGACCGTCCGTACTTCGACGACACGCCGCTGAACGACGGCCCGAACCCGGCCAAGGACGCGGCGGGCAAGGCCATGTTCGCGGCGGTGTCGGGCGTGTCCAGCCCAGACGCTCCGAAAACGGAATTCCTGCCACACACTCCCGAGCAGGAGGAGGCCATGAAACGGTCCCTGAAGTTCCTCGCGGCGACGGGCAACGACTTCCCGCCGGAGATACGCGACGACATGGCGTATGCCATGGGCAGCTACAGCAAGACCGTACACGAGGCGATGAGCGATCCCTTGGGGTCGCATGGACTGGACGGCGACCAGCTCATGGAGGTCAGCAAGCAGATCTCCCGCAACAAGGACTCCTACGCCGAGCTCGTGACGCAGATGCACGGCGCGATCGTCGCCGACATCAACACGGAGACAAAGCATCCGGAGGACAGCTTGGACAAGGCCGGCCGCACGATCGGCTTCCTGGAGGAGGCGCGGTATCAAGCGACGAACGACAAGAAAGACGGCGACCTGACCGACGCCTCGTGGAAGAAGACGTGGACATACCACGTTGTCGGTGGTCTGCTCACTCCCTGGCATCCAGCCGGCGACGCGGTGCAGCGCGGCGTGGACGCGATTACCGCGGCCTGGCTCGAGGACAAGCAGAACGAGATCAACGCCACGGCCACTGCCAACCACAAGGACACCTACCAGGCCCGCAACGACGAGCTACGCGCCCTGGCGGACATCTGGTACGCGAAGAACGAGAATTGGGCTGAGGACCCGGCGCACGAGGGGTACTCCAAGGGGCACGGTGTGTACTCCACCATCGGCGCCTCAGCCAATGACGGAAACAAGAAGGCCGAAGGCGTCGCGGGGGACCAGTGATGAGAACGACTGTGAAATACCTCGCCGCCTCGGTGCTCACCTGCTGCCTCGCGCTGTCCCTCACGGCTTGCGGCGGCGGACGGGGGTACGCCGTTCCGAAAAAGGCCTGCGGGGTCCCGCTGAACGAAAAGAAGATCGACCCGTTTTTGGTCGACGGCAAAGAACTCAAGGTCGTCGGTGATTCGCTCATCGATACCAAGGGGAAGAGCCAGGGGCGCTGTGAGATTTCGGTGGGCGACTGGCTGGTGGCAAACCTCGAAGTGGACAAGGTAGATAAGCTCTACGACCCCATGGGAGACCTGGACAGCTTCCGATTCCGGAATCGGGAGAAGATCAAGAACCTGCCATTCGAGGGCCTGGGGGCGGTGGGCGACTACAACGCCATGGTCAGTACGGGCTGCGCGGCCCCGACAGCGGACCACCTCGTCGTACTGGTCACCATCAGTCTCAAGAGCGGCGGCGACGTTGCCGAACGCCGTAAGCACATCAAGGCCTTCACCATCGACTTCGTACCGAAGGTGAAGAAGGCTCTCGGCTGCACGGCCTGACACCCAATTTCGCACGCGAGTTGACAGAGATCAACACTGTCGACCCCATGCCTGCTGAGCCACCGAGACCGGGATGGTGCTGCTCCGGATTCTGGTGACGGCATCCCCGCCTAGTGGCAGGGGCGCTGCGCTGTGCTCGGCTTGGTGTTCGGGACACAGGTCAGGGTGGGCACCTCCCGTGCGTGCCCACCCTGACTGTGTTCTGTTCAGAATTACTCGAAGTTGGCCCTCGCCCGCTTGTCGCCGGCGTGGTAAGCAGTACCGGCTTCGCGCACCTTGCGAGAGATCTCGCTCAGGGCGGTGTGAATTGCCGTGGCGTCGGTGTCCCAGCCGCGCTGAGCAGTGTCATAGGCGCTCTTGGCTTCGCCCACCCAGAGCTCGGACACATTGGCGATCATCCGCTTGATGGACGCAAGGTCCTCCTGGAGCTGCTTGCTCTGCCGGTCAATAGCGCCGGCGGCCAGGTCCAGGCTCGCGTAAGTGACAACCATCGTGCCGTCGTTGTTGTTCGGCATGCGGTCCTCCCGTGTTATCTAGGTTTGGTGTGACTGCCTCGTACGTGGTGCGGACGCGGCAGGATCAGAAGTTGTTGAGGTTCGAGGTTCTGGCCTCCGCAGCCGCGTCACCCGAGTACCCGCTGACGACGTCGACGCCCTGGAGGGCCTGCTTGATTTCGTCTTCGGTGTTACCTGAAATGGTTCGCGCCGCCTTGATGGCCTCCTGGAAATTGAGGAGCCGATGGGCGATGCTGACCATCTTCCGGTTGACCTCTTCCTGCTTGGTGTTGAAGGCGCCGGCGCCGATGCCCTTCCAAGCGCCTTCCAGGCTGTCGATCGTCGCCTGGAGCGTCTTCAGCTGGCCTTTCACGGAGTCGAACCGCGTGGAGAGCTCACCCTCCAGCTTGAGGAGAGCGGCATCTGAGAGCTTTTGATCGGCCATGTTTCGGCTTCCTTTCTGGTGCTCTTATTCGGTCCGGCTTCACTCGCCGGTGGGTACGGGACAAGAACCTACGGCCAGTCAGGCGGTGCGGCGCTTACGAACGAGCGCGAAGGCTCCGCCGCCGAGCACGACTACCGCTGCCGCTCCGCCGATGATCAGGGCGAGGGGAGTGCCGTCGCCCTTCTCCTTGCTGGAACCTGCCACGACGGCGCCGTCAGCCGTTTCTTTCTTCTCGGGCTGCGACGAAGCTGGTGCAGACGGGGTGGAGGAGGCCGAGGAGCCGGACGTCTTTTCCTTGGTGAGGGGGCTGATGTCCGGGGCGCCGGGGTTGCCCTTGCCCCTGAGGATGTTGACGGCCGGGCGGATGATGCCGTGGCCGAGGTAGTTGCTGAGCGTGCCCTTCTCCCAGTCTCCTCGTCCAGCCGTATCAAAGAGGACGTTCAGAACCTGGTTGGCCGTCCAGTCGGGGTGCGCGGACCAGATCAGGGCGGCGGCGGCTGACGTGATGGCAGTGGCCTGGCTGGTCCCGCCGCTAGAGTCGCAATAGTCCTGAAACTTCGCGTCGCACCACTTTGGAATCCCGTCTCCCGGGGCGGCGATATCTACAGCGTCCCCGTGCTGAGAGTAAGCGGAAGCCTTGCCGCTGCTGTCAGTTGCAGCAACGCCAACTACCTGCGGGTACGAAGCTGGAAATTGCTCCTTGTTACCCTTTTTGGCATTGTTTCCAACTGCCGCAAAGAACAGCTTTCCCTTGCTTTGCGCGTACTCTACCGCTTCCTTCTCTCTCTGATCCGAAAAATCACTACTAGACGACATGCTGATGATTTTTGCATCGCTGTCCGCTGCAGCACGGATAGCATCTTCGGTGTCATAGGCGTTCACCGAACGCCCATTCTGAAATTCCGTATCAGTGATGCGAATCGGGATAATCTTCGCACCCGGGGCAAGCCCTTGCAGCCCCCCACCCTTACCCGTTCCGGCAATCAGCTCAGCCATGGTTGTGCCGTGCCCGCGATAGTCGTCGTATTCATCGCCGTCGGCTCCTGTAGCGTCAAACCCCTTCAGGACCTGGCCCTTCAGGGACGGCGTCGATGGATTGACACCGGAGTCGATGACAGCAACCTTGATACCTTCGCCGGTGGTGACCTTCCACATCTCCTCCGCGTGCATGGGGTTGAGGTACCACTGCTTCGATTGCACGTCTGCGGCCACCGCAGAGGGGGCAACCCCCGCAAATCCTGCGCTCCAGACAGCGACCACGGCCATCGTGCCAAGCAGCCGTCCTCGCAATCCGGCAGACATACGGCACTTCCGGGTCTGGCTCATTCCTGCTGTCATCCTGACTTCCGAACCTTCCCTGTACCTACTCGATCACCGGCGGTGCGGCTCCACGCCGTCCGGCCTCCCACGTCTCTCTGTCTTCCGCCAGGTAGTCGGGGCGCGTGGTGCCGCCGTTCTGGTCCTCGTTGTCGGAGTCCCGTCGCCCTGCGGGACCACGCACGAGGCCCGCGCCCCCAGCGGTGAAGCCCCTTGCACCCGCGCCGGATCCAGCAGCGCCACGAGGCGTACCCACGACGCCCTTCGAGCTGGGAGTCCCCATCCCACCAGGTCGAGTCACACCGTTCGTACCGCCGGCTCCGATCACTCCTCGCTGTCCGGTGCCGCTGACTGAGCCACCGGATTGCGCTGGTCTCCCGGCTCCGATAACCGTTCCGCGCGGAACGCCACGAGTGCCTCCAGACGCATCTACGCCCGGAACCGTGCGCTGCGGGGTCCCACCTACGATGCCCCTGGCCCGCCCAGTACGCGGGCCAGGGGACTTGGAGGTACTTGCAGGACCTCCTGCCGGGGGCCTGCCACCAGTCACACCGGACCGACCAGCAGCGGGTGGCTGACTCCCGCCTCCACCAGGGCGCCCAGACGTGCTCGAGCCCGAACCACCGCCTGTGGGAGCCGGACGCCCAACCTGAGCTCCGGTGCGCCCAGTCGTCGTAGGCCCGCCGCTCGCGGGGCCGCTCTTCCCGGGCTGCCCAATTGTTCTGGGCAGCCCGGTTGATGTCGTGGAACGCCGCGAGCTGTCTGCCACAGGGTTCACAAAGCCATTCGCCATGGGCAGGGTCGGACCTGTGCTCGGGACCGTAGGACTTACAGTCGACGGCATGGGGGACGTGCCGGGAACTGTCACGGGGGCCGGTGACACGGTCACACTGTCGATCTTCGTCGAGGTACCCCCGCCCCGCGCCGGCGCGCTTCCGAGCGCCTCGATTGCAGCTCGATTGCTGGCTACTTCAGGGGTGCCCGTGTCGGCTGTGGCAGCACGTTCTGAGATGCCTCGCGTCGTGCTGTTGCCCACTGTCTCGAAGCTCGTGGAAGAACCTCCGAGTTCGTCGTTGTCCCTGAAGCCATGCGGCTTCGGCATCGCAACATCAAGCTGCTTTTCGAACCGCGGCGCCTCCTGCGCCGCCAACGTCTCCGCCGAAACCGAGTAGTACGAAGCCAGCCGGTTCGCCTGGTTGATGGCCTCCTGGCGGTCCTTCTCGACCTTCACCGCCGCGGCGTACTCCGGGTTGCCATCGATCCGCTTCGGGGCCTCGATGTCCTCGACGGACTTGCGGTCCAGGCGGGTGTCGCGCGGCGGCAGGGACTTGCGCACCGACGCGAGGCCCGTGCCCGCGACCGTGATCTGTGTCCCGGCCGCCTCCGCGAAATCGCTCAGCTTCGTGGCGTGGGCGACCAGGCCATTGCCCCAGTCGCGGAAGGCAATTCCGGACTCGCCCTCCCAGTCGACATCCTTGATGAAGTCGCCCAGTTCGTCCGCGGCCTCCTTGATGGCCGTCCTTGCCTTCAGGAGCGCCTCGCCCGCGTCTTCGAGGTGCTCCGGATTGGAGTTCTCGATCAGGTCGATCATCGCGTTGAGCTCGTGGCCCTCGAACGAGGTCCGTCCTGAAGCGCCCGAACGCCCGAAGCCGAATGACTCCATGACGTGCTGGACCTGCCGGTTGACGTCAGTGACGATCAGTTGCGCCTGGACCCGTTGCTGGTCCTGCGCCTGCTGTTTCTCGGGGGTCAGTTCCGGCTGCTTGTCGTCACTCATCAGCTATCACCCAGGTCGTCGTAGGCAGAGCCGGTCTTGCTGTCGGAGCGCGGCTGCTCAGGCTTGCCGGCCTTCTCCGCCTGCGCCTTCTCGTGCTCCTTGTCCAGGCGGACCTGGATCTCGTAGAACCGGCGCCGCACATCGTCGTCCACGTTGTCGAAGCCGACGGCTGCCGCGTGCACGCCCAGGCTCAAGTACTCGATCTGGTCGCCGAGCGACTTGGAGAGCGAGACGAGCGCCTCGTGGACGCGGTTGTACTGCGCGTACAGCCCGTCCGCCTCCGCGAAGCACGCGTTCTGACCACTCAGGGCAGCGCGCGAAACCGTCTGCGCCGCAATCTTCGACTTACCGGCTGGCGAACCCTCGAGCTCTGCAAGCAGCGTATCGACACGCCCCCTGAACTTCTCCAGCGCGCCAACACCACGCCGGAGGTCGCCCGAGCCTCCCCCGCCACCGCCTGGACCGGCCACGATCCTTCCCCTCCCCGATTCCCCGTTTGCTCAGACCGTCACTCGTTGCTGTCGCACCCGTGTGAACAAGTCTGACCTCATTCCATGAACTCTAGCCACTGGCTACAACAGGCCAAGTCTTTTGTGCGTCACGTAACTTCCGCAGACCGATTCCTGGTTGACGCCACGTCAAGCATGGCCCACTCGTCCCAGGCGCCTGGACCGCCGTCGGGTATCGCGCACTGCCACGGCGGCACCCGCTATCGCGGCGACCAGTACTGCCCCGCCCACCACCACGTAGGTCGCCAGGCGTGCGTTGCGTTCGTCCGCCGTTTCGCCCAGGTGGAGTTCAGCCGGTGTCGGTGCTTCGCCCTTGCTCACACCTTCGTTCGCCACGGGGTGTTCGATGGGTTTGTCGTCCTCGGTCAGGGCGCGCACCGGGTCGACGACGCCCCAGCCCACCAGGCGGTCGCGTCTCGCGACCGAGCGTTCCGCCGTCTGCTGGATCTGGGCGACGATCTGCTTCTGCGTCCAGCCCTGGTGCTTGGCCTTGATGAGGGCGGCGACTCCTGCGACGTACGGGGCCGAGAAGCTGGTGCCGTTGTCGGCGCAGTGTCCGCCGCCGGGCACTGTCGAGATCATGTCCACGCCGGGGGCAGCCACGCCCACGAATTCGCCGGACTGGGAGAAGGCCGCCCGCTCGTTGTTGCGGTCCGACGCGGCCACGGCCAGGACACCGTCGTACGAGGCCGGGTAGGTCTTCTTGATGTTGCCACCCAGCCCGTCGTTGCCGGCGGAGGCGACGATCACGATCTCCTTGGCCAGGGCGGCGTCCACCGCATGCTTCAGGGCGGGCGCGGGCTTCACCGCGTTGGCGGTGTCCTGGGAGATGTTGATGACGTCCGCGTCGGCGACGTCGGCTGCGTAGTGGATGGAGGCCGCCAGCGATGCCGCCGTTCCGTGGCCCTCGGCGTCGTTCTGCTGGATCGGAATGATCGTCGCGTCCGGAGCCAGGCCGGTGAAGCCGGTGCCCTTCACCTCTCGCGCGGCGATGATCCCGGCGACCTTGGTGCCGTGACCGACCGTGTCGGTGGTGCCGTTCTCCTTGCCGCGCTCGATCTTGCTGCCGTTGTCGTCCTTGAGGTTCTTCGGCAGGAAATTGTGGCCGCTCCTCGTGTCCACGGCCTTGGTGAGCTGAGGGTTCTTGACGTCCACGCCCGTGTCGATGACGGCCACCCGTACCCCCTTGCCGGTGGACTGCTTCCACAGCTCGTCCATCAGGACGCGCTGCAACGCCCAGGGGCGGCCCGCGTACTTTTTCGAGGGAAAGGTGCACTGGGTGGAGTCGTCCGCGGCCGCGGGCAATACCGGCAGTGTGACGAAGAGGACGGCGGTGGCGGCTGCGGCTGTCAGCGGTCGCCGGTACGGAAAGGAGTGCGTCGTCATGTGGATGCGCTCCTCAGGAACCCTGCGGCTGGCGGGCCGCCCCGGTCGACAGGCGAGGTCCCGTGGGCAGGAACGAGGACCAGGCAGCCGGAATGGGCGCGGGATCGACGTCCTTGTACCCCAGCCGGTTCTGCGCTTGTTGTGCCTCCTGCTGACGCTGCTCCCTCTCCTCCTTCGTGCCGGATTCACCGATGCCGGAGTCGTCCTGCACGCTGTCGCCGTTGGACTGCATGGCATAGCGCAATCCGGTGTCGGTGACCAGGAATAGGGGGCCGGAGTCGGCGCCGGCCCCCTTGAACTGCCGGAAGAGCTGTCCGGATCCAGGGGTGACGTAGGCGCTGCTGGAGCCGGTGGGGAGCGCTGCGGGGAAGCTTGTGCCCGCCCACGTGCTGAGCGTGCTGGCCCCGTCCTTCGTGGCGACATCGCGCAGGACGTTGCACACGGTGTTACGGCTGCCGGCCGTAGCGCTCGCGGAGTTGACGGGCGTCGGCTCGCTCGTGGGCCAGTCCGTGTCCTGCCCGAAGGCCTCGCCGGGCTCGAACGCTCCGGCGCTGACATGCCTTTCCTTGCCGTCCTGGCCAAGGTTGACCAGGGCCCGGCTGCTGAGCAGGAGCTTCGCGACGAAGTCCGATACGGGGGCGACCCGGCCGGGCAGGACCACGTACTGCTGGGTCCTGGTCCCTGATGTCGCCGCTAGGACCATGCCCACCTTGTTCGCCTCTGGCGGCAGGTTCCCCGGGATGCCCGCGCCGCTGCCGGGGGTGCCGGGGACGGTCGGGAAGTCGATCGCGTCTCCGGTGTGGAGGGTCGCCAGCCATGCGGCGGAGACCCGCTGGGAGGCGCGGCGGTCACCGACCAGGGTGCGCAGCAGCAGTTCGTCGTTCTTCACCTTGTACGCCTTGCCCGCGGCGTCCACGATGTAGCGGGTTCTGTCCGGTCCCGGTCCCTCGACGTACATCAGCTCACCGCCGTGCAGCCGGCCCGCGCCCTCGGTCTTCTTCTGCTCGCGCTCCGCAAAGACGAACGCCGCCTTCTGGATGGCCCTGCCGCCCTCGCCGGGCCGCTCGCAGACGGCCCACCGCTTCTTCGAACCGGCTTCGTTCTTGTCCGGTAGCCGGTCGGGGGCGTACGGGATGCCCAGGGTGGCGCCGTGCAGGATCTTGCCGCTGTCGAGGACCGATTCGTCGACGTTGATGACCTTGCCCTTGTCGGGGGCGAGGAGGAGCTTGGCGCTGGACATGTTCAGCACCGGGTGGAGCTGCGTCTTGCCATCGGTCTTCAACACCACATAGCGTGTGGTGGATTTGCTGGCGATGATGACGTTCTCGTAGGGGGTGTCCCATTTCTGGGGCGCTACGGGTTTGAACATCCCCCAAGCTCCGAACCCCGCGAGGATGACGACGCCGACGATCGCACCGGGCACCACCGCACGCAGGGGGCGCGGCGCACCCTCCTCCGAGCCGGTCGGGTTGGGTTGCAGGAACTGTGCGATCAACCTCCGCTTCGCGAAGGTGTAGGCGTTGAGTTCGTCCCGCCGTGATGCCATCTGTCCGCTGCCCCTTTTCCCCAGTGGGCGACCAGGTTCCCACACACGTCGTGGGCCACTGCCGTCGACTGGGCCCCCTACTACGCCTGTTGACACTTGACCGCCACTGCTCAGGTAGGGTGATCGCCCGGTCAACACCCGTGAAAAAACGGTACATACGGATACGAGGGGGCAACGCGGCGATGGGTGCAGCGACGCGCGAGCGCACGGGGCGGTCTGCCCATCGAGCGTCCAGCAATTCCCGAAGGCAACACGGCAACGAGCCAGCCGGCCCAGCACCCGCCCCGTCGGTGAATGCCCCTGCGGCGACGACGCTCCGGCCGATCTCACGGAACGGTCGCATCGGCCCCGTACTGCGGCAGATGGTGCTCGTCGAGGCGGCTCTGGCGGTCGCATCGGTGGGGGCCGTGATGGGCGGCATCTGGCTGGTGCCCGCAGTCGCGGTCGCCTGCCTGTTGGCGCTTCTCGCGGTGGTACGTCGCCGGGGCCGCGCCGTGCAGGACTGGCTGTCGACGGCACTCTCCCTCCGTGATCGCAGGCGGACCGCCGTGGCGCCCGCCGTTGATGCGGAGCCGCAGCTGGCGCCGGTGGCGGAAAGCGTGCCGGGATTCGCCCCGTACATCTACGTCGACCGGGACCGCCGCACGGTGGGCATGCTCGGGGACGGCACGTTCCTGACCGCTGTCGTACGGGTCGAGGCCAGCGGTGAATCGCTCCGCCAGGCGCGCGGTGCACGGGCGCTCCCGCTGTCCCTCCTCGGCGATGCCCTCTCGGTGGACGACATCGTGCTGGAGTCCGCGCAGCTCGTGCAGCAGGTACGCCCCGCTCCGGCACAGCATCTGCCGCAGCAGTCGGCGGCACGGCTCTCCTACGCTCCCCTTCAGGAGCAGACCGGGGCGCCCGCGGTGCGGATGACCTGGGTGGCTGTGAAACTGGATCCGGAACTGTGCCGGGAGGCGGTCGAGGCACGCGGGGGCGGAATCGGCGGAGCTCAGCGCTGTCTGGTTCGGGTCGCGGACCATGTGGCGAGCAGGATCACCGGCGCCGGATTCCGGGCCGTGGTGCTGGACCAGGAAGAGCTGCACTCCGCCGTGGCGACATCCACGTGTGCCAATCCCATCCTGTCGGCCCGCGCCGGACGCCAGAATGCCGCGCAGCGGCGGACGATGGAGACATCGAGGGTCTGGCGGTGCGACGACCGCTGGCACACCGTCTATGCGGTGGACCGCTGGCCCGAGTTGGGCCAGGGGGCGACTCCTCTCCCACGCCTCGTATCGCTGCTGACCTTGGTCCCCGCGTATGCGACGACCTTCAGCCTGACGGTGCGACGCGGTTCACACCAGGGCGATGTGTCCGTGTCCGGTCACGTCCGGATCACCGGCGGCTCCGACACCGAACTGGTCGGAATGCGAAGGACATTGGAGCAAGCCGCACGGCACGCCAAGGTCGGGCTGGTGCGACTGGACCGCGAGCAGCTGCCGGGCATGCTGGCGACGCTCCCGCTGGGAGGCGCACAGTGACGAGTCGCACCGAGCCGAGGCGGGGACTGCGCGGCCCTCGCCACGCGGGGCACACCCTGGCGGCGGAGCAACTGGGCGCAATGTCCTTGCCGGTCGGGGACGACGGCGTGATCATCGGCAGCGATGCCGAGGGGCGCACGCAGATGATCGGGTTTCACCGCCCGGCGCCGTACGACGTCCTGTTGATCGGCGGCCTGTGGACCGCGCAGGTGCTGGCGCTGCGCGCGGCGGCCACGGGTGCGCGGGTAGCGGTCGAGACCGGGCGAGCCCAGGCCTGGATCACTCTGGCGCAAGCCTCGGGTGCCGGCCTCGAGTGCATCTCCCTCCATGACGTGGGCCGGGTTCCGCCGACCGGCGCGACCGTGGGCAGCCCGGTGGTGGTGGTGCGCGACTGCGGCATGCGCCCGCCCCGTGGCCGGGTGGTGTCCTCGCCGTGGCAGTCGGTGTTGACGCTGCTGCCCTATCTGAGTCCCGTGGCGCCCCGGTTGATGCGGGCGTCGACCCTCGTGGGTATCCAGCGGGTCTCGCCCGCCGAGGCGGACCAGATCGGCCGGATCCTCGGGCTCGCTCGGGCCGAGAGCGAAGCCCTGCCCACGCTGGCGGACGGTGTCACGCTCTGGGTGGCGGGCCGCGAGCGCCACTGGGTGATGACCAGCGCGACGGATATCGAGAACGGCCTGCTGGGCACTGCTCGCCGAATGGACTGAGACCGACCGGCACATGACCCCGGGATGCTGCCTCCCATGTGCCGGTCGGTCGCAGGCCGGCCGGCGCATGGGGGGTGGGAGCAGGAGCGGGGCTGGGTGCGTGCAGTTGCAAGGCGGAGGAGGGAGGCAACGCGGAGCGTTGTTGACCGACGACAACGCCGCAGATGTGCACACGCAGCCCCGCGACGCCGCCTCCCATGTGCCGGTCGGCCTGAATACTGTTTCGTTCGCAACCCCGGGCCTGCCACTTCCAGGGAGGATGGCCAGGGAACGACACGGTTCGATCGAAGGGACGCCGACATGGGCACCCAGCAGGAAAAGGAAGAGCTCTACGCTCTCGACATCTCGGATGTGGAGTGGCTGAGCGCACCGGGGACCGAGAACGTCGAGGAACGGGTCGAGATCGCGCACCTGCCGAATGGTGCAGTCGCCATGCGCTCGTCGCTGGAACCGGAGACCGTGTTGCGGTACACGGAGGCCGAGTGGCGTGCCTTCGTCCTGGGCGCACGGGACGGCGAATTCGACCTCACGTAGGCCGGGGTCAGGTGAGAGGGAGACTGTCGTCCGGAGACGATGGTCACCCTCTCACCACGCCTGAGTATGTATCGAGTTGACCGCTTCGGATCGTACACGCTGCCCTACCGGGGCACTTGAGGACGGTTCGTGACCTACTGGCTGGTTTCTGTCGAGCGGAACGGCTTGCCGGAGCGGGCCCGATGACGATTAGGCTGGGTCCGGGTGCGGCAGAAGACCTGCGGGCAGGCAATGCACGCCCCGAGGGGGAGAGCCGGGCGGTTCGGAATACGGGAACGGCCGCCCCCACCCACCACGGCACAAGGGTGCTCGACCACACCAGGAGGCAAAGTGAACGGCGATCGGGACGAAATCCGAGGGGGCTGGAGCAGGCCCGTCGACGAGTCGTCCGACGCGGAGCCCGCCGAGATGACGGGTGAGTTCACCATCGACTACACCCCGCCCGCCTGGTACACGCAGAACGCGTCGGGGGACTCGTCAGGCGGGGCCGGAACGCACCTGGCGCCGCCTCCGCCGCCCCATGGGGCGCCGGTGTCCGCGCCCGGGCTGCCGGCCGGCGGCGGTTTCGAACCCGACTGGACCCCGGCGCCGCCCGCGCCTGCGCCCGAACCGTCTGTGATCCCTGCGGCCTCTGGGGGGCAGGCGCCTCCTGTCGCTTCCGCCGCCGCTCCTTCACCCGCCCCTGCGGAGGGCGCGGGGAACGGCGCACCGGATCCGTTCGGGGGCGGTGATGTGGAGAGCGGCGCGACGATGCGGTTCTCACCTGCCGCGCTGAAGCGCGAGATCGCGGAGCGGGAGGCGGCCGTGCTGGCGGCTGCGGACGGGGTACGGGTCGGATCCGGCGCCGGTTCCGAAGGCCCTGGTGGCGGCCCGGCCGGTACGGACGCGGGTGTGACGGCCGGAGCCGATTCCGTACCGTCAGATTCCGTTCGGTCCGAGCAGCCCGAGCAGTCCGGCCGGACCGATGCCGCACAGGCTTCCGACACGGCGGCCGACAACGGTACCGACTCCGTTGCCGAGGAGGCTTCGGATGACGGCGCCGACGCTCCGTCCGACGCGCCCGTCGACTCCGTGCCCGCGGCTGCCGCTTCCGCTCCGGCACCTCAGGACGCCGCTCCGGCTCCGGCGCCGCAGGACGCCACGCCCCCGGCCGCACCGACGCCGTGGACCCCGGCGCCGCCCGCGCAAGGCAGTCTGCCGCCGCTGCCACCCGCATTCCAACCCGCGACCGGGCAGCCCAACGCGCCCCAGCCGGCGCCGCAGTGGCCCGCGACGACTCCGGCTCCCGCTCCCGCGAACGAGGGGCCCGGTGGTTACGGATTCCCGAACGCTGTACAGACACCGCAGGCGCCCCAGGCACCGCAGTTCCCGCAGTCCGCACCGCAGCCGCCCGCTCAGGGGACACCACCCCAGCAGGGCAGTTACGGATTCCCCCAGTCGCCGCAGGCACCCCAGTGGCCCGCACAGGAGGCCCCACAGGGCGGTTACGGATTCCCGCAGTCGCCCCAGCCCCACCAGGCACCCCAGCCGCCGGCCCAGGGCGCTTCCCACCTGCCCGCGCAGGGCGCCCCGCAGCCGCCCTCCCACCAGCAGCTGCCGCAGCAACAGCCCCAGCAGCAACATCCGCCGCAGGGACCGCCCATAGATCCGCGGACCGGGGCGGCCTGGCCGACGGCGGTCACGCATGACCAGCGCGAGCGGTCCGTACCGGGTGCTCCGCTCGGCTACACGGCGGCCGTCGAGCTCTCCTCCGACCGTCTGGTCCGGGGCAAGCAGAAGGCGAAAAGCAGTCGCGCGCCGTCCGCTGCATCCCGCTTCAAGCTGGGCAGCAAGAAGGAAGAAGCCGAGCGGCAGCGCAAGCTCGACCTGATCCGTACACCCGTGCTGTCCTGCTACCGGATAGCGGTCATCAGCCTCAAGGGCGGCGTCGGCAAGACCACGACGACGACCGCGCTGGGCGCGACCCTGGCCACCGAGCGGCAGGACAAGATCCTCGCCATCGACGCCAACCCGGACGCCGGCACGCTCGGCCGCCGGGTGCGCCGCGAGACCGGGGCGACCATCCGTGACCTGGTCCAGGCGATCCCGTACCTCAACTCGTACATGGACATCCGCCGCTTCACCTCGCAGGCACCGTCCGGCCTGGAGATCATCGCCAACGACGTGGACCCGGCGGTCTCGACGACCTTCAACGACGAGGACTACCGGCGCGCGATCGACGTCCTCGGCAGGCAGTACCCGATCATCCTCACCGACTCGGGCACCGGTCTGCTCTACAGCGCGATGCGCGGAGTGCTGGACCTCGCCGATCAGTTGATCATCATCTCGACTCCGTCGGTCGACGGTGCGTCCAGCGCCTCCACCACGCTGGACTGGCTCTCGGCGCACGGGTACGCGGAGCTGGTGCAGCGGTCCATCACCGTCATCTCCGGGGTCCGCGAGACCGGCAAGATGATCAAGGTCGATGACATCGTGCAGCACTTCGAGACCCGGTGCCGGGGGGTGGTCGTCGTGCCGTTCGACGAGCATCTGTCGGCCGGCGCCGAGGTCGACCTCGACATGATGCGCCCGAAGACGCGTGAGGCGTACTTCAACCTCTCCGCCATGGTGGCCGAGGACTTCGCCCGCGCCCAGCAGCAGCAGGGGCTGTGGACCTCGGACGGCAGCAACCCGCCGCCGCAGTACGCTCCGCCGATGCCCGGACACCCGATGCCCGGTCAGCAGCAGTACGCACCGCAGCAACCGGGTCAGCCGTATCCGCCCCAGCAGCCCCAGGGCCCGGGACAGCCGTACTCGCCCCAGCAGCCGTACGGCGGGCAGCAGACCCAGCAGCCCTACCCGCCGCAATCGGGCCCCGGCGGGCAGCAGAACGGCTGGCAGCAGCTGCCGCCAGCGCCTCAGCAGTAAGGCATCAGAGGTCTCGACCAATGAGGGCCCGCATCGTTCCCACGGTGCGGGTCCTCTTCGCATTCCCGCAGCCCACACGCCATTTGGCACACCGTTGACGCGGCTTGACCACCGCTGATAAACCTTCGCTTCACCAGCTGGCGAACCAGAGATCAACCCGCCTTCTCCGTGCGAGTCATGACGCGAGGTCCCCGTCCATGGTCACAAGAGTCCCACCACCCTCCGCTCAGCCACGCTCACGTCTGCGTACCCTCCTGGCTTCCGGTGCCGCGGCCCTTGCCCTGGCCGCCGGGTCGATCGTCCCGGGGATGCCCCTCGGCGCAGCGCCTCAGCAGGCACAGGCCGCCGACAACGGCAGGACGACACTGACTGTCGCGGTCGCGCAGAGCGTCGACTCGCTGAGCCCGTTCCTCGCTCAGCGGCTCATGAGCACCAGCGTCCACCGGCTCATGTACGACTTCCTCACCAACTACGACGCCAAGGACAACCACACGATCCCCGCCCTCGCCACCAAGTGGGAGCCGTCGGCGGACAAGTTGACCTGGACGTACACCATTCGGTCCAACTCCAAGTGGTCGGACGGGCAGCAGGCCACCGCCGAGGACGCGGCGTGGACCTTCAACAAGATGATGACCGACGAGGGAGCCGCCACCGCGAACGGCAGCTTCGTCGCCAACTTCAGGAAGGTCACGGCACCCAGCCCGGACAAGCTGGTCATCGAGCTCAAGGAACCGCAGGCCACCATGGCCGCGCTCGATGTACCGATCGTTCCCAAGCACGTCTGGGAGAAGGTCGGGGACTTCTCGAAGTTCAACAACGACACGAAGTTCCCCATCGTGGGAAACGGGCCGTTCATCCTGACCGACTACAAGGTCGACCAGTATGTGAAGCTCAAGGCCAACAAGAGCTTCTGGCGCGGTGCGCCCAAGTTCGACGAGCTGGTCTTCAAGACGTACAAGGACCAGGACGCCGCGGTCGCCGCGCTGCGCAAGGGCGAGGTGTCATTCGTCGCGGGCGCCCCCGCGCTGACGCCTGCCCAGGCCGCATCCCTCAAGGGCGACAAGAACATCAAGGTCAACGAGGGGCCGGGCCGCCGCTTCTTCGCACTGGCGACCAACCCGGGCGCGCAGACCAAGGACGGCAAGAAGTTCGGCAACGGCAACAAGGCCCTGCTCGACCAGAAGGTGCGCCAGGCGCTCTTCCTCTCGGTCGACCGCAAGACCATCATCGACAAGGTCTTCCAGGGGCACGCCGTCGAGGGCCAGGGGTACATCCCGCCGCGCTACGGGGACTACTTCTGGCAGCCGTCCGGCAGCCAGACGCTGGCCTACGACCCGGCCCGGGCGGCCAAGCTGCTCGACCAGGCGGGCTACAAGCTCAAGGGCGACCAGCGTGTCGGCAAGGACGGCAAGCCGCTCGACCTGCGCATCCTGTGCCATGCCACGGACCCCAACGACAAGGCGATCGGCAAGTACCTCAAGGAGTGGTGGGGCAAGCTCGGCATCGGGCTGAAGGTGGACTGCCTCGACGACGTCTCCGTGCCCTGGTACGCCGGTGAGTACGACCTCGCGTTCGACGGCTGGTCCGTCAACCCGGACCCGGACTTCGTCCTCGGCATCCACACCTGCTCCGCCCTGCCCGCCAAGGCCAAGGAGAGCGCCGCCACGGACAACTTCATCTGCGACAAGACGTACGACGAGCTGTACAAGAAGCAGCTCGCCGAGTACGACCCGGCCAAGCGGGCGGACACCGTCAAGCAGATGGAGTCGTGGTTGTACGACTCCGGGTACATGAACATCATCGCGTACCCGAACGCGGTCGAGGCGTACCGGACGGACCAGATCAAGTCCATCACCACCATGCCCGAGGCGGCCGGCAACATCTACGGCCAGGATGGGTACTGGAGTTGGTGGTCGGCCGTTCCGGCGTCAGCCGACAGCACCGACTCCGACTCCGGAGGCAGCTCCACCGGCATCGTCATCGGCATCGTCGTCGCCGCACTCGTCATCATCGGCGGCGGGATCTTCCTCGGCACCCGCCGGCGAAACACGGTGGACGACCGTGAATAGGTTCGTATCCCCAGGTTCCTGCGGAAACCGCCGCCTTCGCGAAGCGGCGTCGTACACTCGGACCCTGCCCACGGGCAGCGGTCAGGGCTTGGCCGTCATGAGGATCCATGGAACCAAGTGAGAAGCCGCCCCGCTTGCGGGGAGGAGGAGTCACGACAGCTGACAGCACTCAGTCGCTCGTCCAGCATGCGGGAACACATTCAGGCACCGACGGTTCGGCTCACGCCGGGCCGTCGGCCCCCGCCCGCGGCCCACGGGCGCGCAACACCAAGGCCTATCTCCAGTACGTGGCAGCCAAGATCGCGGGAGCGGTCGTCTCACTGTTCGCCGTTCTGGTCACCAGCTTCTTCCTCTTCCGGCTCATTCCCAGCGACCCTGTGAAGCAGATGACCGGCGGCCGCCGTGTCTCCGCCGAACAGCTGGATTCGCTCAGACACCAGTTCGGCCTCGACCAGCCGCTCTGGAAGCAGTTCACGACTTACGTGGGTGACGCGCTGACCGGGGACTTCGGTACCTCCTTCCAGTTCCACGCCCCCGTCATCGACAAGATCACCGAGGCACTCCCGGCAACGCTGCTGCTCACCGGCACGGCATACGTCCTCTACACGGCGCTCGGCATCTGGCTGGGCACCCGTACGGCCTGGCGCAACGGCTCCCGCAGCGACCGCTTCAACACCGCGTTCGCACTCACGCTCTACTCAGTGCCGTCGTTCTGGCTCGGTCTGCTGCTCATCATCGTCTTCTCGGTGGGCATCGGCCCGATCCCCGGCATGTTCCCGACGGGGGGCCTGGAGTCGGGCGGGGAGACCGGCTTCGCGTACGTCATCGATGTCGCCCATCACCTGGTGCTTCCCGTGATCACACTGGTAGCGGTCGGCTATGCGCAGACGCTTCTCGTGATGCGTTCCTCGCTCCTCGACGAGATGGGCAGCGACTATCTGACGACGGCCCGCGCGAAGGGGCTCCGGGACGATGTCGTACGGCGCAAGCACGCCGTCCCGAACGCAATGCTGCCGACATTCACCCTGATGTTCGTGAACCTGGGGCATGTGGTGGCGGGCCAGATCCTGGTCGAGACGGTGTTCTCCTGGCCCGGTCTCGGCGGTCTCTTCTACCAGGGGCTGAGCGTTCCCGACCTTCCCCTCGTCCAAGGGCTGTTCTTCGTCTTCGCCACCGCGGTGATCCTGGCGAACACCCTCGCCGACGTGCTGTATCCGCTGCTCGATCCCCGGGTGGGCCGATGACGACCGAACCATTGCCCGTGCAGAACGAAGCGGGCGTGACCACGAACCCGCGCGCCCTGGCCCGGGCCCGTAAACGCCAGTCCCTGGCCCGCTTCTGGCGGGAGTACCGCACTCACCGGGGCGGCCTGTGGGGGCTGGGCGGGCTCATCCTGATCGCGCTGATCGCCGTGTTCGCGCCCGCGCTGGCCGGCGCCGACTCGCAGAGCGTCACCGCCGCACCGGGCAGCGCCCTCGAATCGCCCAGCGGAGAATTCCCGCTCGGTACCGACCAGTTCGGACGCAGCGTCCTGGCACTCCTGGTGTGGGGTGCGCGCGTCTCGCTCACCGTGGGGCTGCTCGCCGCGTTCCTGTGCGTGGCGATCGGCACGGTTGTCGGGATCGTCGCGGGCCACTTCCACGGCTGGTACTCGACGGTTCTGATGCGCGTCACCGACTGGTTCCTGGTGATGCCGACCCTGGTTCTCGCGATCGCGCTCGCCACCGTGATGGACCGCTCCATCTGGACGATCATCATCGCGATCGGCGTCACGACCTGGCCGACCACGGCCCGGCTCGTCCGTGCCCAGACGCTCGCCGTGGAGTCACGCCCGTACATCGAGCGTGCCCGCGCGCTGGGCGGCGGGCACGGGCACATCATGACCCGCCATGTGCTGCCGAACGTGATGCCCCTGGTGCTCGCGCAGACCACACTCGTGATCTCCAGCGCAATCCTCACCGAGGCCACGCTCGCCTTCCTCGGCCTCGGCGACCCGACCATCACCTCCTGGGGCGGCATGCTCCAGGACGCACGCGAGGCGGGCGCGGTGAGCGCGGGCGACTGGTGGTACCTGGCACCGCCCGGTGTCGCCATCGCCCTGGTGGCCCTGTCGTTCACTCTGTGCGGCCGCGCGATCGAGTCCGTCCTCAACCCCAGACTGGGGGTGGCCCGGTGAATACACCGAGCACACAGAAAGCGCCCCTGCTGGATGTCCGCGACCTCTCGGTCACGTACGCCGGGGGTGCCCGCGCGGTCCGCGGCGTGAACCTCACCGTCGACGCGGGCCAGAAGCTCGGCATCGCCGGGGAGTCGGGCTGCGGCAAGTCCACACTGGCGCTGGCACTGCTGCGGCTGCTGCCTGCCGGGACGAAGGTCTCCGGCCGGATCCTGCTGAACGGCGAGGACGTCCTCACCATGAAGTGGGGCCAGGTCAGGGCGGTGCGCTGGGCCGGCGCCTCGATCGTGTTCCAGGGCGCGATGCATTCGCTGAACGCCGTGCACCGCATCGGCGACCAGATCGCCGAGCCGATTCTGCTGCACAGGAAGGCCACCCCGTCCGGGGCGAAGAAGAAGGTCGGCGAACTCCTGGAGCAGGTGGGACTGCCGGCCTCCCGCGCCGGCTCCTACCCGCACGAGCTTTCCGGCGGCCAGCGACAGCGCGTGATGATCGCGATGGCGCTCGCCTGCGATCCGGGCCTGATCATCGCCGACGAGCCGACGACCGCCCTCGATGTGATGATCCAGGCCCAGATCCTGCGCCTGATCGAGCAGCTGGTGTCCGAACAGGACCTGGGTCTGATCATGATCAGCCATGACCTGGCCGTGCTCTCCGACACCTGTGACCGGCTCGCGGTGATGTACGCGGGCCGGGTGGTGGAGGAGGGCCCGGCGTCCCGGGTCTACGAGGACGCGCGCCATCCCTACAGCAAGGCGCTGTCGGGCGCGTTCCCGCGCATCGGGGACCCGGCGTCCCGGTTCGCGCCCCGCGGGCTGCCCGGCGATCCGCCCGACCCGTCGGCGCTGCCCGCCGGCTGCACGTTCCATCCGCGCTGCCCGGTGGCGCTCGACTCCTGCACCACGCAGGACCAGGAGCTGCGGGAGTTGGACGGCCTGCGGCGGGCCGCCTGTGTGCTGGTGGAGCCGGGCGCGGCCGGCGCCGCGCCCCGGAAGGGTGCCGAGGAAGCAAGGAGCACGACATGACCACCCCCACTCCCCTGCTCAGCGCGGAGGGACTGAAGGTCGCCTTCCCCGGCCGGCGCGGAGCCGCGACAGCGCGCGCGGTGGACGGTGTCGACCTGGACATCCGGCCCGGCGAGATCGTCGCGCTGGTCGGCGAGTCCGGGTGCGGCAAGACGACGCTTGCACGTTCCCTGCTGGGGCTCGTCCCCCCGACGTCCGGCCGGGTCACGTTCGGCGGCGACCCGCTCGACTACTCGGGCCGTGCCCTGAAGGCGTACCGCAAGCGCGTCCAGCTCGTACTGCAGGACCCCAGCGGCTCGCTGAACCCGCGGCACACGGTGTACGACGCGGTCGCGGAGGGGCTGCGGATCCACGGGTACGCGGGTGATGAGCGGACGGCGGTCGCGGAGGCGCTGTCGCGGGCGGGGCTGCGGCCTCCCGAGCGGTTCTTCCTGCGCTATCCGCACGAGCTGTCGGGCGGGCAGCGCCAGCGCGTCGTGATCGCGGGCGCCCTCGTCCTGGAACCGGAACTCATCGTTGCCGACGAACCCGTGGCCTCGCTCGACGCCTCGGTGCGCGGTGAGATCCTGGCCCTGCTTCTGCAACTGAGGGATGAGCTGGGGCTGTCCGCGCTGGTGGTCACGCACGACCTGGGGCTGGCGTGGAACATCGCCGACCGGGTCGCGGTGATGTATCTCGGCCGGATCGTGGAGACGGGCGAGGTCGAGCAGATCCTCACGGCTCCGCAGCATCCGTACACCCAGGCACTGCTGTCGGTGCTGCCTGAGGCCGAGGGCGATCCGGTGATCCTCACGGGCGAGCCGCCGGACCCGGCCAAGGTGCCGTCCGGCTGCCGGTTCCATGCCCGCTGCCAGGTCCTCGCGTCGGGCGAGGCCGAGCGGGCGGGGGTGGCGGATGCCTGCCGTACGAAGGATCTTCCGGTGCTCGCGGGCAGCGGGGAGACGCAGGTGGCGTGCCACTGGGCGCACGCGATGGCGGGCGTGGAGGTGTAGGGCCGACCGCGCCCTGTACGGCTGGGGCCGGGACCGCTGCCCGCGGTTCCGGCCCGAGGCGTACCCGACGCAGGTCAGCCGCGGTCGTGCGCCGCGGTCAGCTCGCCGGCCCGCTTCACATCGGCGGCCATCGCCACCAGCAGGTCCTCTATCGAGTCGAACTTCTGCATCCCGCGGACGTACGCGAGGAAGTCGACGGAGACATGGAGCCCGTACAGATCAAGGCCGACGCGGTCGATCGCGTACGCCTCGACCGTCCGCTCCGTGCCGTCGAACTGCGGGTTCGTGCCGACCGAGATCGCGGCGGGCATCGCCTCGTCGTCCACGTTCAGCCAGCCCGCGTACACGCCGTCGGCGGGGATCGCGGTGTGCGGCAGGGTCTCCACGTTCGCCGTCGGGAAGCCCAGTGCGCGGCCGCGCTGCGCGCCGCGGACGACGATGCCCTCGACCCGGTGCGGGCGGCCCAGGACCTCGGCGGCGCCCGCCACATCGCCCTCGGCGACGAGCCTGCGGGTGAGGGTGGAGGAGTACGGCTCGCCGCCGCCCGCCTCGCCGCTCAGAACCAGATCGATGACCTCGACGCCGTAGTCGTACGTCGCGCCGAACTCGGTGAGCAGCTGCACGTTCCCCGCGGCCCTGTGGCCGAAACGGAAGTTGGGGCCCTCGATGACGAGCTGCGCATGCAACTTGTCGACCAGCACCTTCACAATGAAGTCGGCGGGCGACAGCTTCGAGAACTCGGTGGTGAACGGCAGGATCAGCAGCGCATCCACCCCCAGTCCGGCCATCAGCTCCGCGCGCCGGTGGTGCGGGGCGAGCAGAGGCGGGTGGCTGCCGGGCCGTACGACCTCGCTGGGGTGCGGGTCGAAGGTCACGACGACCGACGGCACGCCGAGTTCGCGCGCCCGGTCGACGGCTCTGCCGATGATCAGCTGGTGACCGCGGTGCACTCCGTCGTAGGAGCCGATGGTGACGACGCTGCGTCCCCAGTCCTGGGGGATGTCCTCCAAGCCACGCCAGCGCTGCACTGTGACCGCTCCTCGCCCGAACCTGTGTACGTGGGTGTATCTCTTACGCAGGTCTAAGACTGCCATGCCCACGACCCGCGGCCCGCATCGGCATCGGCATCGCGGTGGACACCGCCTCCGCAGTCCGCCGCGCACTGGGCCGATGACCGCCGCCCACTCGTGCGGAGCATCGGCCGGCCACCCGGTGACCAGTTCCGCGAATCCGGGCACATTTCGGGCCACTTCGATCATCCGGCGATCGAAACGGGCGGCGCCCTCAGGAGGGCGTAAGTAGCAGCTTCCCGGTATCGATGTCGACGGGGCGGGCCGACAGGGACAGCGCGGAGCGGCGCAGAAGCGCACCAGACAGCGCCGTGCGGCCTCGTGGACCCGCCCGGCAACCCGCGCGGCCGGCCGCCGCACCGCCGTGCCCGTGAGGGCCGGACGGGACTCCGCAGCGATGCGCGGGCACATCAGGTCCAGACGGGTGCCGAAGAAGCCCTCCGCGCAG
This sequence comes from Streptomyces sp. NPDC056231, assembly GCF_048270745.1. NCBI lineage: Bacteria > Bacillati > Actinomycetota > Actinomycetes > Kitasatosporales > Streptomycetaceae > Streptomyces > Streptomyces sp. NPDC056231. The sequence goes on from NZ_JBLVKW010000055.1 coordinate 41,494, forward strand.
CCCTCCGGCCGTTCCGGCGGTCCACCGGTCAAGCAGCCGGTGGGCGAGGAGTGGCCATCTCCTCGGGAGAAGAACTCGAAGCGAAAGCGCCCCCAAGTGCACCCCTGAGTCACTCCGAGCGCCCGCCCGTTCAGGTGATTCAGCGGGTTCCGGTGGACAGACACCAGAGGGGGATCGTGGAGCGGACACGGGGGCTGCCCGCTCCACGATGGGGAACCGGATCAAGGACGGACGGAACCCGTCCCGTCAGGCGAAGACGGCGAGGCTCTTGGCCTTGCCCTTCTGCTCCTCCACGAGCACCAGAAAGGTCCCGTCGGGCCCGAAGACCGCGACCGGCCCCGACGGGTAGGAGGGCATGTCCAGCCGCACGCCGTTCAGCAGCAGCTTGGCGCGCTTCTCGTCCACGTCCCAGCGCGGGAACGCCGCGGCGGCGGCCTCCGCGACCGGCATCACGGTCAGCTTCTCCTGATGCTGATCGAGCGTCCGCGCCGCATCGAGACCGTACGGACCGACGCGGGTGCGCCGCAGCGCGGTCAGATGCCCGCCGACGCCGAGCCCGGCGCCGAGATCGCGGGCAAGGGCACGGATGTACGTACCGGAGGAGCAGACGACGGAGACGACCAGGTCGACGACCGGGGTCCCGTCCTCCGCGACCGACTCACGGACGTCGTAGACGTTGAAGGACGAGATGGTCACCGGCCGGGCCGGGATCTCGAACTCCTCGCCGCCGCGCACCCGGGCGTACGACCGCTTCCCGTCGATCTTGATGGCGCTGACCTTGGACGGCACCTGCATGATCGCGCCGGTCAGTGCCGCGACACCCGCGTCGATGCCCTCACGCGTGACCCCCGACGCGTCGGTGGACGACGTGATCTCGCCCTCCGCGTCGTCCGTGACGGTGTCCTGGCCGAGGCGGATCGTGCCGAGATACTCCTTCTCGGTCAACGCCAGGTGACCGAGCAGCTTGGTGGCCTTCTCGACGCCGAGCACGAGAACGCCCGTCGCCATCGGGTCCAGCGTGCCGGCGTGGCCGACGCGGCGGGTGCGGGCGATGCCGCGCATCTTGGCGACGACGTCGTGCGAGGTGAAGCCGGACGGCTTGTCGACGATGACAAGGCCGTCCGGCGTCTTGTTGTGCTGTGTCATTCGGAGGCTGAGCCCTCGTTCTCGTCGGACTCGTCGGCGGCATCCTCCGGCTTGCGGTACGGGTCCGCGTCGCCCGCGTACTTCGCACCGGTCGACACCTCGCGCACCTGCGCGTCCTTGGCCCGCGCCCGGTCGAGGAGGTCCTCGATGGTGCGTGCGTTGTCCGGCAGGGCGTCGGGGACGAAGGCCAGGGTCGGCGTGAACCGGACCCCGGTCTGCCGGCCGACCTCGGACCGGAGGACGCCCTTGGCGCTCTCCAGCGCCGCGGCGGAGGCCGCCCGCTCCTCGTCGTCGCCGTAGACCGTGTAGAAGACCGTGGCCTCCCGCAGGTCGCCGGTGACCCGGGCATCCGTGATCGTCACGAATCCGAGCCGCGGATCCTTGATACGCCGGTCCAGGGTCTCCGCGACCACGACCTGAATGCGATCGGCCAGCTTTCGGGCCCGCGCGTTGTCGCTCACCGGTCCGTCACTCTTCCTTCTGGGGTTGCTTACGGTCCGACGCTTCCGGCGTCCTGCGCTTCCGCGTCGGACGACTTCACGTCTGACCGTTTCTGACGTTGTTCAGTCTTCGTCGCTGTGCAGCCGCCGCCGAACCGACAGCAGCTCCACCTCGGGCCGGGCGGCCACCAGCCGCTCGCACCGGTCCAGTACGTCCGTGAGGTGTCCGGTGTCCCCGGAGACCACGGCAAGACCGATCTCGGCCCTGCGATGGAGATCCTGTCCACCCGTCTCCGCCGCACTCACCGCGTACTTGCGCTGGAGCTCGGCAACGATCGGACGGACGATGGAGCGTTTCTCCTTCAACGACCGTACGTCGCCGAGGAGCAGATCGAAGGACAGTGTCCCCACATACATGGATGTCCGGATGTCCCGCCGGTTCGGGTTCGCGCCCTGCCAGCGCTTGGCAGGGACACAAGAACCGTACACGGAACGGCCGGGGCCGATCGACGGAAATACGACCCGTCGACCGGCCCCGACTGTTGAGGTACGGGTCAGCCTCGCGGCTTCTCGCGCATCTCGTACGTCGCGATGACGTCGTCGATCTTGATGTCGTTGAAGTTTCCGAGGTTGATACCGCCCTCGAAGCCTTCGCGGATCTCGGTGACGTCGTCCTTGAAGCGGCGCAGACCGGAGATGTTGAGGTTCTCCGCGATGACCTTGCCATCGCGCAGCAGGCGCGCCTTGGTGTTGCGCTTGACCTCGCCGGACCGGACCAGCACACCGGCGATGTTGCCCAGCTTGGACGAGCGGAAGATCTCGCGGATCTCCGCCGTACCGAGCTCGACCTCTTCGTACTCCGGCTTCAGCATGCCCTTGAGGGCCGCTTCGATCTCTTCGATCGCCTGGTAGATGACCGAGTAGTACCGGACGTCCACACCTTCGCGCTCGGCCATCTGCTGCGCACGCCCTGCGGCGCGCACGTTGAAGCCGATCACGATGGCGTCGGAGCCGGTCGCCAGGTCGATGTCCGACTCGGTGACGGCACCCACACCGCGGTGCAGGACCCGGATGTCGACCTCGTCACCGACGTCGAGCTGGAGCAGCGAGGACTCGAGAGCCTCCACCGAACCGGACGCGTCGCCCTTGATGATGAGGTTGAGTTCCTGGACCAGACCGGCCTTGAGCGCCTCGTCGAGGTTCTCCAGGGAGAACCGGACACCCTTGCGGGCGAAGTTGGCGTTGCGCTCACGGGCGGCACGCTTCTCAGCGATCTGCCGGGCCGTACGGTCCTCGTCGACGACCAGGAAGTTGTCGCCGGCACCCGGGACGTTGGTCAGACCCAGCACCAGGACGGGGGTCGACGGACCCGCTTCCTCGACGTTGTTGCCGTTGTCGTCGAGCATCGCGCGGACACGGCCGTACGCGTCGCCGACGACCATCGTGTCACCGATGCGCAGCGTGCCGCGCTGGACCAGGACAGTCGAAACGGCACCGCGGCCACGGTCGAGGTGGGACTCGATCGCAATGCCCTGCGCGTCCTGCTCAGGGTTGGCCCGCAGGTCGAGCGAGGCGTCGGCGGTGAGGACGACGGCCTCCAGCAGCTGGTCGATGTGGAGACCCTGCTTGGCGGAGATGTCGACGAACATCGTGTCGCCGCCGTACTCCTCGGCCACCAGCCCGAACTCGGTGAGCTGACCGCGCACCTTGGTCGGGTCGGCACCCTCGACATCGATCTTGTTGACCGCGACCACGATCGGCACGTCGGCCGCCTTGGCGTGGTTCAGCGCCTCGATCGTCTGGGGCATCACACCGTCGTTCGCCGCCACCACGAGGATCGCGATGTCGGTGGACTTCGCACCACGGGCACGCATGGCGGTGAACGCCTCGTGACCCGGGGTGTCGATGAAGGTGATCCTGCGGTCCTCACCGTTGACCTCGGAGGAGACCTGGTACGCACCGATGTGCTGCGTGATGCCGCCGGCCTCGCCCGCAACGACGTTCGTCTTGCGGATCGCGTCCAGCAGTCGGGTCTTACCGTGGTCGACGTGACCCATGACGGTCACGACCGGCGGACGCGAGACCAGAGCCTCTTCGCCGCCCTCGTCCTCGCCGAACTCGATGTCGAAGGACTCGAGCAGCTCGCGGTCCTCCTCCTCGGGGCTGACGATCTCAAGGACGTAGTTCATCTCCTCGGCCAGCAGCTTCAGCGTCTCGTCCGAGACCGACTGCGTGGCGGTGACCATCTCGCCGAGGTTCATCATCACGGCGACGAGCGACGCCGGGTTGGCGTTGATCTTCTCCGCGAAGTCGGTGAGGGAGGCACCGCGCGACAGACGGACAGCCTGCCCGTTGCCGCGGGGCAGCATGACACCGCCCACCGACGGGGCCTGCATGGCCTCGTACTCCTGGCGCCTCTGCCGCTTCGACTTGCGACCACGACGCGCGGGACCGCCGGGACGGCCGAACGCACCCTGTGTGCCACCACGGCCACCGGGGCCGCCGGGACGTCCACCGAAGCCGGGACGACCGCCGAAGCCGCCGCCACCACCGGGACGGCCTGCGCCGCCACCGCCACCGCCGCCACCGGGACGACCGGCGAAGCCGCCGCCACCGCCGCCGGGACCGGCCGGACGACCGGCGAAGCCGCCGCCGGGACGACCTGCACCGCCGCCGGGACGGCCTGCGCCGCCACCGGGACCACGGCCGCCGCCGGGGCCACCACCGGGACGCGGGCCGGCAGCGGGACGCTGCGGCATCATGCCCGGGTTCGGACGGTTACCACCGGGCGCACCGCCCGGACGCGGAGCCTGCGGACGGGGCATGCCGCCCGGAGTCGGACGGGCACCGCCCTGGCCCTGCGGACGCGGGGCGCCACCGGGGCCGCCCTGCGGACGCGGGGCGCCGGGACGCTCCTGGCCGCCACCGGGACGCGGAGCGCCACCGGGACGGGGCGCCTGCGGACGGGCCATGCCCGTCGAGCCACCGGAGGTGAAGGGGTTGTTGCCCGGGCGGGGACCGGCCGGACGGGCGCCGCCGGGGCGCGGGGCGCCCTGGCCTGCGGGACGGGCCGGACGGTCGCCGCCACGCTCGCCACCACGGCCGCCGTCACGCTGACCGCCGGCCGGGGCCGGACGGGCGGGGCGAGGACCGGGGGTGGCACCCGCGGGACGCGGGGCCTGCTGCGGCGCGGCCGGCTGGACCGGGGCCGGAGCGGAGAACTCTGCCGCGGGCACCGGGGTGACCGGAGCGGGCTTCGGCGCGGGCTTCGGGCCCGGACGCGGGCCCGCCGACGGCGCGGAAGGCGCGACAGCGGAAGGGGTGCTGCTGGGGGCCTGGGCTGCGACCGGCTTGGGGGCCGGGGCACCGGGCTTCGGGGCAGCGGGACGTGCCGCAGCGGCCGGGGAGGGCGCTGCGGGCTTTGCGGGCGCGGCCTTGCGGGGCGCGCCAGGCTTCGCAGCGGACTTGCCGGCGTTGCCGCCGGGCCCCTGCAGTGCGTCAGTCAACTTGCGTACAACCGGCGCCTCGATCGTCGAGGACGCCGAACGGACGAATTCACCGAGTTCTTGGAGCTTGGCCATGACGACCTTGCTCTCGACGCCGAACTCCTTGGCGAGTTCGTATACCCGGACCTTAGCCACTTCGCTCCTTATAGGTCCGGGTTACCGCCGGACCGTCGCTACTTCATGGGCGTACTCATCGCGTACTCATCGAGTGCTCATCGCAATCTCGACCTACTTCCAACTCGCGAGGTACCTGACCGCACGGGGTCCCGTGCCGTTCTCGTTTCTTACGGTGTCACCCGTTCGACATACCGCTGCAGTGCCGCGGAATCGAACGGCCCCTTGGCCTTGAAGGCCCGGGGGAATGCCCGACGGCGAACCGCCAGGTCGAGACAGACAGTGACGGGGTGCACATACGCACCCCGGCCGGGCAGCGTACCGCGAGGATCGGGGACACATGCGTCCTCATCCACCACGATGCGCAGCAGCTCGCTCTTGGCCGCTCGCTCCCGGCATCCCACACAGGTTCGCTCAGGGCAAGCGCGGGCGTGCGTCCGGCCAGACACGGTTAAGTCTACCTCCCCGCACCGACCTCACCCCTTTGGGGCAAAAATCGAACGGACGTTGTCGTGATCTCAGCGGCATTCCGCGTGGATTTATTCCCGGGACCGGCATCGGTCCCGTACTCCGGACCCGGGCCCGGCCGGTCTCCGGACCGTTGTGGTCCCTCGTCCGGACGGGCGCCGGTCCACTCCTCGGACCGGCGCCGGTCCCGAACCGGTTCAGCCGCGCTCGGACCGGTCCCGGGCCCGCTCGGCCCGCTCACGGTCGGCGGTGTCCCGCTCGGCGTCGGTCTCGGTGTCCGGGCGGATGTCGATGCGCCAGCCGGTGAGGCGGGCGGCGAGGCGGGCGTTCTGGCCCTCCTTGCCGATGGCGAGCGAGAGCTGGTAGTCGGGGACCGTGACCCGGGCGGACCGCGCTCCGAGGTCCACGACCTCGACCTTGCTCACCCGGGCGGGCGACAGCGCGTTGGCAACCATCTCGGCCGGGTCGTCCGACCAGTCCACGATGTCGATCTTCTCGCCGTGCAGCTCGGCCATGACATTACGCACCCGGCCGCCCATCGGGCCGATGCAGGCGCCCTTGGCGTTCAGGCCCGAGCGGGTCGAGCGGACCGCGATCTTGGTGCGGTGGCCGGCCTCGCGGGCGATCGCGCAGATCTCGACGGAACCGTCGGCGATCTCCGGGACCTCCAGCGCGAAGAGCTTCTTGACCAGGTTGGGGTGCGTCCGGGAGAGGGTCACGGACGGACCGCGGACGCCCTTGGCAACCCGCACGACATACGTACGCAGCCGCAGCCCGTGGGTGTACTCCTCGCCCGGCACCTGTTCCTGCACCGGCAGGATCGCTTCGAGCTTTCCGATGTCGACCAGGACGTTCTTCGGGTCCTTGCCCTGCTGGACGACACCGGTGACGACATCGCCCTCGTGGCCCGCGTATTCGCCGAACGTCTTGTCGTCCTCGGCGTCGCGCAGCCGCTGCAGGATGACCTGCTTGGCGGTGGTCGCGGCGATCCGGCCGAAGCCGGACGGGGTGTCGTCGAACTCCTTCGGCTCCTGGCCCTCTTCGAGGTCGGCCGGGTCCTCCTTCGCCCACACCGTCACATGGCCGCGCTCGTTGAGCTCCACGCGCGCACGGCGGTAGCTCCCGTCGGTGCGGTGGTAGGCGATGAGGAGGGCCGACTCGATCGCCTCGACGAGCACGTCGAAGGGGATCTCCTTGTCCTGTGCCAAGCCCTTCAAGAGCTTCACATCGATGTCCACGGCTACGCCTCCTCTTCCTTCTTGTCCTTGCGGTTGAATTCGATCTCCACGCGCGCCTTGGCGATCCCGTCGAAGGGGACCCGGCGGGACGTGGGCTTGCGGCCCTTGACGCCCGGCACTTCGAGGTCGAGTCCCTCGTCGTCGACAGCGATGATGCGGGCTACCAGCTCGCCGCCCTCATGCAACTGCAGCTTGGCCAGGCGACCGGTGGCGCGCACGTAGTGGCGGTGCTCCGTCAGCGGACGGTCGGCACCGGGAGAGCTCACTTCGAGGACGTACTCGTCCTCACCCATCGCGTCGGTCTCGTCGAGCTTCTCGGAGATCGCGCGGCTCAGCTCCGCGCAGGCGTCGAGCTCCACGCCCTCGTCGGAATCCACGACGATGCGCAGCACACGTCTGCGGCCGGCCCGGGACACCTCGATCTCTTCAAGATCCAGCTGCTTGGCGCTGACGAGCGGTTCGAGCAGCCCTCGCAGCCTCTCGCTCTGGGTGGTGCTCATCCGGGTGACTCCTCGGCCGCGTGTGCTGTTGTGTGGTTCGTCGCGTGTCAGGTCAAAGCGTATCCGGTCCCGAGGGGTGTTGCCGTCCGCCTACCGCTCAGCCGCAGGTACGCTCGCCTGCGGTGATCACTTCAGGACAGATCCAGTCAGGACAGATCAACGCCCGAAGGAGAACAGGTGCGGCGCACGGGGACGACGCGCAGGGGTGCGCTCACCGTAACGGGGGCGATCGCCCTGGGGGCGGCGCTGGCCGGCTGCGACAGCGGCGCAGGCCGAAAGGGTTCCGCGCCGGCCGGTGCGCAGGACGCGGCGGCTAAGGCGGAGCACACGCTGCGGATGACGGCCGCGCGGACGAGCGGCACCCTGCTCGCCCAGTACGAGCAGGTCGTCGCGGCCCATCCGGCGACCGCGGCCGGGCTCGCACCGCTGCGGGACGCTGTAAGGGCCCATACGGAGGCGCTGTCGCCCGAGGCGGACACGAAGGTGCGGCCGGGGGCCGGCGAAACCGCGGGCCCGACTGCGATGCGCGGCGCGGACCGGACGCCGGCCGTCTCAGGTCGCCCCACCCCCTCGGGATCGCCCGCCGCCGACGCCAAGACCGCTGTCAAGGAACTGGCGGCGGCGGAACGCCGCACCGCTGACGCCCACACGGCGACGCTCCTGACAGCGCCGCCCGAGCTGGCCCGGCTGCTCGCGTCGATCGCGGCCGCCGGCGCAGCCCACGCCTACCTGCTGACCGAACTGGCCAAGGAGACCTCGTCATGAGTGCGCAGACGCTGCAGGCGGCGCAGGCGTCGCTCGCCGCCGAGCATGCGGCGGTGTACGGGTACGGGGTGGTCGGCGGCCGGGTCGCCGGCGGCCGCCGGGCGGAGGCGACGGCCGCCTACCGCCGGCACCTGGCCCGGCGCGACGCACTGGTGCGGACCGTACGCGACCTGGGCGGTGAGCCGGTGGCGGCGGAGTCCGCGTACGCTCTGCCGTTCGCGGTGCCGGATTCGGCAGCAGCGGTGAAGCTCGCCGCCCTGCTGGAGGACCGGATCGCGGGCGTCTACTCCGATCTCGTACGGGCTGCCGGGGGGCCGCTCAGGCGAGAGGCCGCGGACGCACTGCGGGAGGCCGCGGTGCGTGCGGTCCGCTGGCGGGGCAGCGGCGTAACCTTTCCCGGACTCACCGAGCGGTCCGCCGACGGCGCCGCCTGAGGGGGCGGGCCTGCAGGGCTGATGCGACGGGCATGACCGGAGCGAGCCCGGGGACCGGGTCCGACGGACGTGACCGCCGCGAAGACCGGGACCGGTCCGACGCACTCAAGAAGGCTCTGAAAGGGAACACAGCACGTATGGGTTTCGAACCGCCGCAGCGTCTGGTGCGAGCGCTCGGCGAGGTGCACGGGGAGACGGCCGCCGCCGACTGGCTCGCGCGGCTCCCCGAGCTGATCGACGAGTCACTGTCCGCCAATGGGCCGGATCTGGCTGTCGAGCGTGTGGCTGCCCCGGGTGGGCGCAGCAGCCTGGTTCTCCTGGTGCGCCGCGCCGACGGCACCCCGGCCGTGCTCAAGATCGCTCCCGCCGGTGCGGCGCCCGATCTGGAGCGGGCGGCGCTGGCGCACTGGAACGGCTGGGGAGCGGCCAGGCTTCTCGGTTCCGGCGGCGGCGCGCTGCTGCTGGAACGGCTGCATCCCGAGGTGTCGCTGCGATCGCTGCCGGAGGCGAAGGCACTCCTGGAGGCGGCGGGTACGGTACGACGGCTGTGGGTCGAGCCGCCCGGCGGGCACTCCTTCGAGACGGTCGCCGAGCGGACCGGCCGGTGCACGGACCCGATGCGGGCCGCCGCCGCGGCCGACCCGGCGCTCGAACCGCTGGTCTCCGCGGCCCTGGCCGCGCGGGAGGAGCTCGTCGCCCACTCCCCCGAAGTCCTGCTGCTGCACGGCAACTTCCGCCAGAGCAAGGTGCTGGCGGGGGAACGGGCGCCCTGGCTGACGGTCGGCCCTGAACCGCTGGTCGGCGAGCGTGCCTACGACCTGGCGCGGCTGGTACGCGACCGGGTGGAGGACCTCATCGCTTCCCCGGGCGGCCCCGTGACGGCCCGTCGCCGGATCAACAGGCTCGCGGACTCACTGGACGTGCACCGGGAACGGCTCCACGGCTGGACGTTGTTCCGTGCGGTGGAGTCGGGCACCCGCGCGCTGACCGCCGGCCGCCGTCAGGAAGGCGAACTGTCCCTGGAATTCGCGGGCTGGCTGTAGGGCCCCGGCCCCGCAGCACGGCGGAAGGCCGCCGTGCTGTCGGACAGCATGGCGGCCTTCGGTGTTTCCAGGTGTCAGCCCTGGGCCACGAGACGGGCGATCGCCTCGTCGACCGTGAGCTCCTCGCGCTCGCCCGTACGGCGGTCCTTGAGCTCCAGGACACCCTCGGCCGAGCGGCGGCCCGCGACCAGGATCTTCGGGACACCGATCAGCTCAGCGTCGGTGAACTTCACACCGGGCGAGACGCCTGCACGGTCGTCGACCAGGACCCGCACGCCCGCGGCGCCGAGCTTCTCGGCGACCTCGAGGGCCAGCTCGGTCTGGAGCGCCTTGCCCGCGGCGACCAGGTGGACGTCGGCCGGGGCGATCTCGCGGGGCCAGCAGAGACCCTGCTCGTCGGCGGTCTGCTCGGCGAGAGCGGCAACGGCGCGGGAGACGCCGATGCCGTACGAGCCCATGGTGACCCGGACCGGCTTGCCGTTCTGGCCGAGCACATCGAGCTGGAACGCGTCCGCGAACTTGCGGCCCAGCTGGAAGATGTGGCCGATCTCGATGGCACGGTCCAGCTTGAGGCCGGTGCCGCACTTGGGGCACGGGTCGCCCTCCTCGACCACGACGACATCGAGGTAGTCGTCGACCTCGAAGTCGCGGCCGCAGACGACGTTCTTCGCGTGGGTGCCGGGCTTGTTGGCGCCGGTGATCCAGGCAGTGCCGGGAGCGATGCGCGGGTCGGCGATGTAGCGGACCTTCTCCAGACCCTGCGGGCCGACATAGCCACGTACCAGGTCGGGACGGCCCTCGAAGTCCTCTGCGGTGACCAGCTCGACCACAGCGGGGGCGAGGTGCTCGCCGAGCTTGCCGAGGTCGACCTCGCGGTCGCCGGGCACGCCCACGGCCACGATTTCGCCGTCGACCTTGACCAGGAGGTTCTTCAGCGTCGCGGAGGCCAGGACATCGAGGTGCGCCGCGAGCGTCTCGATGGTCGGGGTGTCGGGGGTGTCCAGCTCCTCGACGGGACCGTGCACCGAGCCGTCCACGGGGGTGGCCTTGAAGGTCACGGCCTCCGTGTTGGCCGCGTAGTCGCAGGCGGGGCAGTCGACGAAGGTGTCCTCACCGGCCGGCGCGGGAGCCAGGAACTCCTCGGACGCCGAGCCGCCCATCGCACCGGAGACCGCCGAGACGATGCGGTGGTCGAGACCGAGCCGCTCGAAGATGCGGATGTAGGCGGCGCGGTGGAGCTGGTAGGCCTCGATGAGACCCTCGTCGGTGGTGTCGAAGGAGTACGAGTCCTTCATCTGGAACTCGCGGCCGCGCAGCACACCGGCGCGGGGGCGCGCCTCGTCGCGGTACTTGGTCTGGATCTGGTAGAGGATCACGGGCAGGTCCTTGTAGGACGTGATCTGATCCTTGACGACCTGGGTGAAGATCTCTTCGTGGGTGGGGCCGAGGAGGTACTCGGCGCCCTTGCGGTCCTTGAGCCGGAAGAGCAGGTCGCCGTACTCGTCGTAGCGCCCGCTCGCGTCGTACGACTCCTTGGGCAGCAGTGCGGGCAGCAGTACTTCCTGGCCGCCGATGGCGTCCATCTCCTCGCGCACGACGCGGGTGATGTTCTCCAGGACCTTCTTGCCCAGGGGCAGCCAGGTCCAGATGCCGGCCGCGGTGCGACGTACGTAACCGGCCCGGACGAGCAGCTTGTGGTTGAGCGTCTCGGCGTCCGCCGGGTCGTCGCGCAGTGTCTTGATCATCAATCGGGACATGCGCTGGACCTGGGCCATGATGAACTCCTGCTCGGAAGGGTGATGTGCAGGAGGTTAGCCGGGTGGCGGGGGCGGGCGGAAATCGATTGGTTCAGCCCCGGTCCCGGCGGCGCAGCGGAAGAGGCGCTCCCATCACCGCATACGGCTTGGGAGCGCTGGGAAACAGCACCTGCCGGGCCAGGTCCCGGTAGCCGAGGGTGCGATACAGACCACGTGCCGGGCTCTCCGTGTCGATGGCGGAGAGGATGGAGCGCGGCTGATCGACGGCGTCCGTGATGGTGGTGATCAGGGTGCGGCCGATGCCCCGGTTCTGGAACTCCGGATGGACATGCAGTTCGGTGATCACGAAGGAGTCGTCGAGCCAGTCCTCGGAGCCGGTGGCCCGCAGATAGGGCTCGACGACGGTGGACCACCACTGGCCGCGTTCATTGGGCATGCCGTAGACGAACCCGACGAGCCGGCCGGTCGCGGTGGTGGCACCGAGGGCTCGGGCGCAGGGGTGCTCGAGGTGCCTGAGGACGATATGGCGACGTACCCGGACCTCGTCGGGACCGAGGCCGAAGGCGACGGCCTGCACGGCAAGCGCCTCGTCCACCCGCGCGGCGAGATCGACCGGCCCGACCAGAACACCGGGAGTTCGGGCCCCGCCCCCTGAATCAGCTGCCATGCGCCGAACCCTACTGTCCGCACCGCGCTGTGGCACACGTGTCAGGAGTGCTCACCGTTACGGGGAGGAGCGCTGGCGACGGCGGCGTCGAGCGGGCACTCCGGCGAGGCCGTGCCGCTCCCGGCCACTTCGTCCCGGTCAGAAGAGCACGCTCATGAACGCGCCGACCTCACGGAAACCGACCCGGGTGTATGCCCTGCGGGCCGCGGTGTTGTAGTCGTTCACGTACAGGCTGACGACCGGTGCGACATCTGCCAGTGCGTAGCGCAGGACCGCTGCCATCCCGGTTTCGGAGAGGCCGCGGCCGCGGTGTTCGGGGGCGACCCAGACGCCCTGGATCTGGCAGGCCTGCGGGGTGGCCGCGCCGATCTCCGCCTTGAAGACGACCTTGCCGTCCTCGATTCGGGCGAACGAGCGGCCGGTGCCGATGAGTTCGGCGACGCGTGCCTGGTAGAGGAGTCCGCCGTCACCGGCCAGCGGTGAAATGCCCACCTCCTCGGTGAACATCGCCACGCAGGCCGGCATCAGGACATCTATCTCGTCCTTGCGGATGCGGCGTACCAGCGGGTCGGGTGTCACACCGGTGGCGGGGCTCTCGGTGACCATGAGCGGCTGGTTGGCCCTGACCTCGCGGGCGGGACCCCAGCCCGGTTCGAGCAGCCGCCAGAGCTGGGCGGTGGGCTCGGCGGGACCCACGATCGAGGAACAGCGGCGGCCGGACCGACGGGCCCGGTCGGAGAACGCCCTGATGGCCTCGGGGGTGGCACAGATGGGGACGAGATTGGCACCGGAGTAGCAGAGCGAACGCAGTCTGCCGTCCGCGTACCAACCCCACATCTCGCCGCCGAGGCGCCAGGGATCGAGCCCTGCGATCTGGACCCGGGACGTCACGAAGGCGTTGGCGACGGGGTCGCTCTCCAGGATGGCGAGCGCGGCGCCGAGGTCGCTGGGTTCGAGGACCCGGGTGGTGGTCTGCGTCAACACAAGGGGGCCTCACCATGCAGTCTGCTGATTTCCGCACTGTACCCAAAGAGGCTGTGAGGCGCCGCCCCATGGCGCGGTCAACAACCCCCCGAGGCCGGCTGTGAGGGCTCTCACGGCTGTGCCCCGCCTGACGAGGTGTTCGTCGGACGGGGCACGGCTGCGAGTTCAGGTTTTCGGCCTCAGCTGACCGAGACCTCGGGTTCGCCGGAGGGGATGCCGTCCTTCTCCATCTGCTCGGCGATCTTCAGGGCTTCCTCGATAAGAGTCTCGACGATCTTCGACTCCGGAACCGTCTTGATGACCTCGCCCTTGACGAAGATCTGCCCCTTGCCGTTCCCCGACGCCACACCCAGAT
>NZ_JBLVKW010000056.1:0-54754 GCF_048270745.1 Streptomyces sp. NPDC056231
CGCACATCTGCCGCGTTGTCGTCAATCACCATGGCTCCGCCATGCCTCAATCCTCCGCCTTGCAGCTGCACGCACCCAGCCCCGCTCCTTCTCCCGCCTCCCATTTGCCGGTCGGTCTTAGCCGTGTGAGGTCTCGGCCACGTCGACCGCTTCGAAGCCTTCGCGACGCATCCGCTCAACACCCCAGGCGCCGAGCGGCCCGAGCGCCTGATTGAGCGTGCGCCCATGCTCAGTCAGGGAGTACTCCACCCGCGGCGGCACCTCGGCATAGACCTCTCGGTGCACGAGACCGTCCGCCTCCATCTCACGCAGGTGTTGCGTCAGCATCTTCTCGCTCACTCCCGGCAGACCGCGACGGAGCTCAGCGAAGCGGCGTACGCGATGGGCGTCGAGCTCCCAGAGGATCAGTCCCTTCCACTTGCCGCTCACCACGTCGAGCGCAGCATCGATGCCGCAGATGTAAGGCCCGCATCTCGGCGCCTTGGCCATCACCGATCCCCCTTACGAAAAGGTAAGTACCGCAGAAAATAGTAGGTACTTCCGAGAGTGGTGACACTCTCCGAACATGGAGGGGTGAACGAACTACAGAACCGCACCACCAGGCAGGACAGCGCTGTCACCGTGATCGGGCTTGGCCCGATGGGCCAGGCGATGACCCGCACCCTCCTCAATGCCGGCCACCCGGTCACCGTCTGGAACCGCACCGCCAGTCGGGCTGACGGCGTCGTCGCCGACGGAGCAACGCTCGCGGCGACACCCAGCGAAGCGGTCGAAGCGAGTGACCTCGTGATCCTCAGCCTCACCGACTACCGGGCGATGTACGACATCCTCGACAGCGCAACCGCATCGCTCGCCGGCCGGACGCTGGTCAACCTGAGCTCCGACACTCCCGACCGCTCACGCGAGGCAGCAGCCTGGGCCGCGGGCCACGACGCCACCTTCCTCACCGGAGGTGTCATGGTCCCCGCGCCGATGGTCGGCACGGAGGCAGCCCATGTCTACTACAGCGGCCGCGACCAAGTGACGGAGAGCCACCTGGCGGCGTTGACACTGCTGGGAACACCAAAGCATCTGGGCGAGGACCCGGGCCTCGCCCAGATGATGTATCAAGCCCAACTCGCGGTGTTCCTCACCACCTTGTCCGGGCTGGTGCACGCCACCGCGATGCTGGGTACCGCAGGAATGAAGGCCAAGGAAGCGCTGCCGGAGTTGCTCTCCTCCGCCGACTCGATCGGCGACATCCTGAGGGCTGTCGAAGAGAACCCCGGCACCGCGCTCGATGCTGGAGAACATCCCGGCGACCTCAGCACGGTCACCATGATGGGCGCGACGTCCGACCACATCGTCGAGACCAGCACGTCACTCGGCCTCGACCTCGCGCTCCCCCTGGCCGTGCAGGCCCACTACCGGCGTGCGATCGAGAAAGGACACGGCAACGACAACTGGACCCGCATCATCGACAGCATCCGAGGACCGCGCTGACCACATGCGGAACCGATGAACACACGCCCAACCGCGACTCCTCCCAGGCGTCGTTCTGCACGGGACCCCGTGGGTGCCCGTCTGAATGGGCGGATTGTCCGCTGCCGCGACCGAGTGGCGCGCCTTGCTATATAGTCCGCGCCTCGTTACCGCACGTCAGGCGGGGGCCGGAGGAGGGGCACGGAGATGAAGAGGCGAGTCGGGCTAGTCGGGGTGGTTGCGCCCCTTTGTTGTGCGGCCGTCGGCTGCTCCACCGTGGGCGGGGAGGATGTGCAGCCGGCCGCGGCGAAGTCGGCAGCGGCATCCGCATCCCCGGCTGCATCGGAGAAGGCGCCCGCCCCGCCCGAGACCCCCGGCGACTTTCTCGGCCTCGCCGAGAAGGCCATGGCGGCGCAGCACGGATGGACCTTCGCCGTGCGCGGGAAGGAAGGGCTCACCCTGCAAGGGCAGCAGCCCAGCAATGCGTCCTACACGGCCACGGTGCGGCGCACCGGTGATCCCGAGGCGCTCCAGTCGCACGGGGTCATCACCAGCAGCAAAGGGCAGCGCAAGCCCGAAGAGGTCTTCGTCGTCGGCGGTACGGGGTACGTGAAGGAGGGCGACGCGGGCGCCTGGAAGCACGGGGCCCTCACTGATCCGGTGATCGCGAACAAGGTCGAGGATCCCGTCGCCGCCGTCCAGACGTTCCGGACCTATCTGAAACAGGGGGGCGTCACCCTCACCAAGGCGGACAGCCACGGCAAGGTGCGGCTCCAGGTGCGGGTGGCCTCGCCGCGCAAGGTGCCAGAGGTGCAGGACCGTGCCTATGTGAAGTCCGCCGTACGGGAGGTGGAGCCCGTCCTCGCCCAGCTCCGAGGGGCCGGCGTGGCGGTGGACAAGTCTCAGATCACCCTGTCCCGGCTGACCGAGACGCTGACGCTGGATGCCAGGACGGGGAAGGTGGAAGCCCACGCATTGCGGTTCGCCTTCCTGATTCCGAACGGTGGGCAGAACATCACGTACACCCAGGACGTGAGCGAGGAGAACCGTGGAGTGTTCGGCGGCAGCATCGCCCTTCCCCCGGGCGTGAGTTGACGGGTCGGGTCGGCCGCGTACGGGCCGCCGGATTCCGGGGCGGGGGCAGCGCGAACAGCGGACTGCCCCCGCGGCCGAATACCAGCCGCCACAGGTCGGCCGGCGTAGTCATCTGCAGGTTGAGGCAACGACCGTGTCGGCCGGCCGCGTCGATCAACAGGCCTCCACGACTTCCGACTGTGGCTCGCAGCACTAGGAGAGTTGCGGCATCACATCGGACGCGATCAATGCCAAGTGGTCCAGGTCGTCAAGGTCCAGCATCTGCAGGTACATCCGCTGCGAGCCGACGGCCCGGAACGCCGAGATGCGCTCGACGACTTCCGCAGGTGACCCGGCAAGACCGTTGGCCTTCAGCTCGTCGACGTCGCGGCCGATGGCTTCCGCCCGGCGTTTCACCTCCGCGTCGGTCTTGCCGACACAGGCGACGAGGGCGTTGGAGTAGACGAGGTCGTCCGCCCTGCGCCCGCGGTCTTCAGCCGCCGCACGCACGCGCGCGAACTGCCGCTCCGTGTCGGCAAGGGACGCAAACGGAATGTTGAACTCGTCGGCGTACTGAGCGGCAAGAGCGGGTGTCCTCCTGGCTCCGTGACCGCCGATCAGGACCGGCACCCTGGCCTGTACCGGCTTGGGCAGCGCGGGGGAGTCCGAAAGCTGGTAGTACGTCCCGTCGTAATTGAATCGCTCGCCGACGGGGGTGTTCCACAGTCCGGTGACGACCGCGAGCTGTTCCTCCAGGCGTCCGAACTTCTCCTTGGGGAACGGGATGCCGTAGGCCGCATGCTCTTCCGCGTACCAGCCGGAGCCGAGACCCAGTTCCACCCGTCCGCCGGACATCTGGTCGACCTGCGCGACCTGGATCGCGAGGACACCGGGGAGACGGAAGGTTCCGGCGGTCATGAGGGTCCCGAGGCGGATCCTCGTCGTCTCGCGCGCGAGACCGGCAAGCGTGATCCAGGCGTCAGTAGGTCCTGGGAGGCCGTCCACGGCTCCCATGTGCAGATAGTGATCCGAGCGGAAGAAGGCTCCGTAGTTGAGTTCCTCGGCCGCTTTGGCGACGCGGAGCAGCGTCTCGTAGGTCGCCCCTTGCTGCGGTTCTGTGAAGACACGAAGATCCATGCGTCCATCATGCCCGTGGTGTACTCACGGACTCGCCTCCGACCGCTGTCGCACTGGATCGCGGCGTGCGGAGGGCCCGGTGCTCAGGCCGTTTCTCCGCGATCGCCTCGCTGCCTGGAGGAGACCGCTACCGTGGGTCATACACACGCCTGCGCTCCTCGTCACCGACATGCAGAACGCTCCGGTGGCGATCGTGTCCAGCTGTCGTGGGAACCGGTCCTCCTGCGGTCCCCGGCCGACGAGGACCGTGTCGCCGCGACCCACGCACACACCTGCGCAGGCGGTCGATCCAGAGGGAAGTGAGCAGCCGTGCAACCCGCCCGCCCGCTGGCCGCCGCGCTCGCCGAAGGAATCGTCCTCCTCGACGGTGGTCTCTCCAATCAACTGGAGGCGCAGGGCTACGACCTGTCCGACGAACTGTGGTCGGCCCGGTTGCTGGTCGACGAGCCACGGCAGATCGAGGCCGCGCACCGGGCGTATGTGCGGGCGGGTGCCCAGGTGCTCATCACCTCCGGCTACCAGGCGACGTACGAGGGGTTCGCGCGGCGGGGGATCGGCCGGGCCCGGGCGACTGAGCTCTTCGCCCGCAGCGTGGAGCTGGCCCGGCGGGCCGGTGCGGCGGCGGACCGGGAGGTCTGGGTCGCCGGCTCCGTCGGCCCGTACGGGGCGATGCTCGCGGACGGCAGCGAGTACCGCGGGCGGTACGGGCTCTCGGTCCGGGAGCTGGAGCGCTTCCACCGGCCCCGGATCGAGGCGCTGGCCGCCGCCGGCCCGGATGTGCTGGCACTGGAGACGGTGCCGGACACCGATGAGGCCGAGGCGCTGCTGCGGGTGGTCGACGACTACGGGCTGCCGGTCTGGCTCTCGTACAGCGTGGCGGGGGACCGGACCCGGGCGGGGCAGCCGCTGGAGACGGCGTTCGGGATCGCCGCCGGGCACGACCGGGTGGTGGCCGTGGGGGTGAACTGCTGCGATCCGGCGGACGCGGACCGGGCGGTGGTGACGGCGGCCGAGGTGACCGGGAAACCGGCCGTCGTCTACCCGAACAGCGGGGAGCGGTGGGACGCCGAGGGCCGGGGGTGGACCGGTGGTGCCACGTTCGACCCCCGCCGGGTGCGGGGCTGGCAGGAGGCCGGTGCCCGGCTGGTCGGCGGCTGCTGCCGGGTCGGTCCCGGACCGATCGCGGAACTGGCCGGGCTGATTGCGTCGGGACGGGCGGCGCGGGGGCCGGGGAGCGGTTCGGCGCGTGGCACGGACCGTGGGACGGGAGGGGCGACAGAACCGTAGACACGACGAAAATGCCTGGTGGGGGGCGAGTGATCCAGACCATACTCGGACGTGTGTTCCTGACCATCAGTACGACCGGCACCCCTGAGCGCCCCGCGACCGACCTCGGCTTCCTGCTGCACAAGCATCCCGAGAAGGCGCAGGCGTTCTCCACCTCCCACGGCACTGCGCATGTCTTCTACCCCGAGTCATCCGCCGAGCGCTGCACGGCCGCCCTGCTGCTTCAGGTGGATCCCGTGGCGCTGGTGCGCCGGGGCAAGGGCAAGGGCCGCGGCGGCGCACCCGACGCGGCGCTCGCGCAGTACGTCAACGACCGGCCGTACGCGGCGTCCTCGCTGCTCTCCGTCGCGATGAGCACCGTCTTCAAGTCTGCCCTGAAAGGCGTGTGCCGGGCCCTGCCCGAGCGCGCGGCGGCGCCTCTGCCGCTCAGGATCGAGGTGCCCGCGCTCCCGGCGCGCGGCGGCGCGGAGCTCGTGACGAAGCTCTTCGGTCCGCTCGGCTGGACGAGCGTGGACGCGGTGGCCGTACCGCTGGACGAGCAGTTCCCGGAGTGGGGCGACTCGCGGTACGTACGACTGGTGCTGGAGGGCGAGTTGCGGCTCGCGGACGCGCTGCGGCAGCTGTACGTCCTGCTGCCGGTGCTCGACGACGCCAAGCACTACTGGGTCGCGCCCGACGAGGTGGACAAGCTGCTGCGGGCCGGTGACGGCTGGCTGGCCGACCACCCGGAGCAGAAGCTGATCACCAGCCGCTATCTCTCCCGGCGCTGGGGGCTGACCCGGCAGGCGATGGAACGGCTCGAACTGGTACGGCTCGCCGAGCTGGACGACCTGGCGGTGGAGTCCGTCGACAACGCCGTGGACGAGACGACGGACACCGAGGAGAAGCCGGTGCCGCTCGCCGAGCAGCGGCGCGAAGCGATCGTGGAGGCGCTGCGGGCCGCCGGGGCGAGCCGGGTGCTGGACCTGGGCTGCGGACAGGGCCAGTTGGTGCAGGCACTGCTGAAGGACGTGCGCTTCACGGAGATCGTCGGCGTCGACGTCTCGATGCGCGCCCTGACCATCGCCTCGCGCCGGCTGAAGCTGGACCGGATGGGCGAGCGCCAGGCCGGCCGCGTCACGCTGCGGCAGGGCTCGCTCACGTACACCGACAAGCAGCTGGGCGGGTATGACGCGGCCGTGCTCAGCGAGGTCATCGAGCACCTCGACCTGCCGAGGCTGCCCGCGCTGGAGTACGCGGTGTTCGGCTCGGCCCGGCCGCAGACGGTGCTCGTGACGACGCCGAACGTGGAGTACAACGTCCGCTGGGAGAGCCTCCCCGCCGGACACGTGCGGCACGGCGACCACCGCTTCGAATGGACCAGGGCCGAGTTCCGCGGCTGGGCGCAGGAAGTGGCACAGCGGCACGGATACGGAGTCGGCTTCGTGCCGGTGGGACCCGACGACCCCGAGGTGGGGCCGCCCACACAGATGGCCGTGTTCACGAAGACCGCCGGGGACGACACGAAGAAGAAGGGGGCGAAGGCAGCATGACCGACAACGACACCGCAAAGAGCACCGACGTGCACCGCACGCTGCCGGTGACCGACCTCTCCCTCGTCGTGCTCATCGGAGCCAGCGGTTCCGGCAAATCCACGTTCGCGCGCAAGCACTTCAAGCCCACCGAGATCATCTCCTCGGACTTCTGCCGCGGCCTCGTCGCCGACGACGAGAACGACCAGAGCGTGAGCGGTGATGCCTTCGACGTCCTGCACTACATCGCGGGCAAGCGGCTCGCCGCCGGACGGCTGACCGTCGTCGACGCCACCAACGTCCAGGCCGAGAGCCGAAGGCAGCTGGTGCAGCTGGCCCGGACCCACGACGTGCTGCCCATCGCGATCGTCCTCGACCTGCCCGAAGAGGTCTGCCAGGCGCGCAACGCCACCCGGCCCGACCGCGCCGACATGCCCCGTCATGTCGTCCAGCGCCACCGCCGCGAGCTGCGCCGTTCGCTGCGCGGCCTGGAGCGCGAGGGGTTCCGCAAGGTGCACATCCTGCGCACCGAGGAGGAGGTCGACCACGCCGACGTGGTGCTGGAGCGCCGCTACAACGACCTGCGTCACCTCACCGGGCCGTTCGACATCATCGGTGACATCCACGGCTGCAGCTCGGAGCTGGAGACCCTGCTCGGCAAGCTCGGTTATGCCGACGGCGCACACCCGGAAGGGCGCACGGCGGTCTTCGTCGGCGACCTCGTGGACCGCGGCCCCGACAGTCCCGGCGTGCTGCGCCGCGTCATGTCCATGGTCGCGGCGGGGAACGCCCTGTGCGTGCCGGGGAATCACGAGAACAAGCTCGGCCGCTACCTCAAGGGCCGCCAGGTCCAGCACACCCATGGGCTCGCCGAGACCATCGAGCAGCTGGACCGTGAGGACGCCAGGGACCCGGCCTTCCGCGAGCAGGTAAGGGAGTTCATCGACGGGCTCGTCAGCCACTACGTGCTGGACGACGGGAAGCTGGTCGTCTGCCACGCCGGGCTGCCCGAGAAGTACCACGGGCGCACGTCCGGACGGGTCCGCTCGCACGCGCTGTACGGGGACACCACCGGCGAGACCGATGAGTTCGGCCTGCCGGTGCGCTACCCGTGGGCGGAGGAGTACCGCGGCCGTGCCGCCGTGGTCTACGGCCACACCCCGGTGCCCAACTCCTCCTGGGTCAACAACACCCTCTGCCTGGACACGGGTGCGGTCTTCGGCGGGAAGATGACCGCGCTGCGCTGGCCGGAGCGCGAGCTCGTCGACGTACCGGCCGAGAAGGTCTGGTACGAGCCCGCGAAACCGCTCGTCACCGAGGCTCCCGGGGGCCGCGAGGGGCGCCCGCTCGACCTGGCCGATGTGCAGGGCCGACGGATCGTGGAGACCCGGCACATGGGCCGCATCTCGGTGCGCGAGGAGAACGCCGCGGCTGCGCTCGAAGTGATGAGCAGGTTCGCCGTCGACCCGCGGCTGCTCGGCTATCTCCCGCCGACGATGGCGCCCACCGCGACCTCCCACGAGGAGGGCTTCCTGGAGCACCCCGCCGAGGCCTTCGCGCAGTACCGGGCCGACGGGGTCGCCCAGGTCGTGTGCGAGGAGAAGCACATGGGCTCGCGGGCGGTGGCCCTGGTCTGCCGTGACGCGGACGCGGCCCGCGAGCGGTTCGGGGTCGAGGGCCCGACCGGGGCGCTGCACACCCGCACCGGCCGGCCGTTCCTCGACGACACCGCCCTGACCGAGGTGATCCTCGGCAGGCTGCGCACGGCCGTCGCCGCCGCCGGACTCTGGGAGGAGTGGGACACCGACTGGGTGCTGCTCGACGCCGAGCTGATGCCCTGGTCCCTCAAGGCGGGCGGGCTGCTGCGCTCGCAGTACGCGGCGGTCGGCGCCGCGTCCGGTGCCGTACTCCCCGTGGTCGACGCGGCACTCGCGGCGGCGGCGGCCCGCGGGGTGGACGTCGCCGACCTGGCCGCCCGTCAGCAGGACCGGACGGCCGACGCCGCGGCGTTCACCGAGGCCTACCGGCGCTACTGCTGGCCCACCGAGGGCCTGGACGGAGTGCGGATCGCCCCGTTTCAGATCCTCGCCGTTCAGGGGCGCTCGCTGGCCTCCGTACCGCATGACGAGCAGCTGGCCTGGGTGGACCGGCTGGTGGAGCACGACCCCACCGGCCTGCTCCAGGTCACCCGTCGGCTCGTCGTGGACACCGGCGACGAGGCGTCGGTCCGTGCCGGTACCGACTGGTGGCTGGAGATGACCGGCCGCGGTGGCGAAGGCATGGTCGTCAAACCCCTTGCCGCGCTCGTGCGGGACGAGAAGGGCAGGCTGGTCCAGCCGGGCATCAAGGTGCGCGGCCGGGAGTACCTCCGGATCATCTACGGCCCCGAGTACACGCGTCCGGAAAATCTGGAGCGGCTGCGCTCCCGGTTCCTGGGCCACAAGCGGTCGCTGGCGCTCCGTGAATACGCGCTCGGTCTCGAGGCCCTGGACCGGCTGGCCGAGGGCGAGCCGCTGTGGCGGGTCCACGAGGCGGTGTTCGCGGTGCTCGCGCTGGAGTCGGAGCCCGTCGACCCGAGGCTCTGACCGCAGCCGGAACACGCCGGGGTGCGATGCCGGATCCGGCATCGCATTCGGTGGCGAACTCGGTGGCGATTCGCCGGGTGAACGGCGCTCCGCGCGGTGAGGATGGAGACATGGGATTCCATGTCGACTCCGAGGCCGGGCGGCTGCGCCGCGTCATCCTGCACCGCCCGGATCTGGAACTGAAGCGGCTCACCCCCAGCAACAAGGACGCGCTCCTCTTCGACGACGTGCTGTGGGTGCGCCGCGCCCGACAGGAGCACGACGGCTTCGCGGACGTCCTGCGCGACCGCGGGGTGGAGGTGCACCTCTTCGGTGATCTGCTGCGTGAGTCCCTGGACATCCCTGTGGCCAAGCGGCTCGTCCTCGACCGGGTCTTCGACGAGAAGGAGTACGGCCCGCTCGCCACCGAACACCTGCGGGCCGCCTTCGAGGAGCTGCCCACCGCCGAGCTGGCCGAGGCGCTGGTCGGCGGGATGACGAAGCGGGAGTTCCTTGAGCGGCACAGCGAGCCGACATCGGTCCGCTTCCACGTCATGGACCTGGACGACTTCCTGCTCGGTCCGCTGCCCAACCACCTCTTCACCCGGGACACCTCCGCGTGGATATACGACGGGGTTTCCATCAACGCGATGCGCTGGCCGGCCCGGCAGCGCGAGACCGTCCACTTCGAGGCGATCTACCGCCATCACCCCCTCTTCACCGGCTCCGAGGCGGGAGCCTTCCACCACTGGTCGGAGGGGCAGGACGACTATCCGTCCACCATCGAGGGCGGCGACGTCCTGGTCATCGGGCAGGGCGCCGTCCTCATCGGGATGAGCGAGCGCACCACCCCGCAGGCGGTGGAGATGCTGGCCCGCGGACTGTTCGACGCCGGTTCCGCCCGGACGATCGTGGCGCTCGACATGCCCAAGAGACGGGCGTTCATGCACCTCGACACGGTGATGACGATGATCGACGGCGATACATTCACCCAGTACGCGGGGCTGGGCATGCTCCGCTCGTACACCATCGAGCCCGGCAGCGGACCGCGGGAGCTCAAGGTCACCGACCATCCGCCCGAGCACATGCACCGGGCCATGGCGGCGGCGCTGGGCCTGGACTCGATCCGGGTCCTCACGGCCACCCAGGACGTGCACGCGGCCGAGCGCGAGCAGTGGGACGACGGCTGCAATGTGCTGGCCGTCGAGCCGGGCGTCGTGGTCGCGTACGAGCGCAACGCCACCACCAACACCTATCTGCGCAAGCAAGGCATCGAGGTGATAGAGATCCGCGGCAGCGAACTCGGCCGGGGCAGGGGCGGTCCCCGCTGCATGAGCTGTCCGGTGGTCCGCGATGCGGTCTAGGGGGTGTCCGGCGGATCAGGGTCGGACAGGTCACGGCGTCTGGTGCGGTGCATCGCAAGTCGCCGGAGCGTCCTGATAGCGGAGCTATCCGGGCGTTTCGGCAACGCCGCGAGGTGCCGTGCCGGGCGTCGCGACCCCGGCCATGATCCGCCGGACACCCCCTAGCGGGTGATTCGAAAGCAGCGTCGTCCGGCCGCCCGGCAGACGGGACATTCGAAACATGCCCTGGTGCCGTGACCGAACGGGGGAACACGGGACCGCGTGGGAGTACGGAGGCGCCTGTATATCAATGCGTTCTCTCGTATAGACTTCCAGGGAACTGTACGCGCGACCCTCGCCCGACCCAGGAGCAGCCACCATGGCCATAGACCTCGCAGGCCGCCACTTCCTCAAGGAGCTGGACTTCACGGCCGAGGAGTTCCGCGGCCTGATCGACCTGGCCGCCGAGCTCAAGGCGGCCAAGAAGGCGGGTGCGGAGGTGCAGCATCTGCGTGGCAAGAACATCGCGCTGATCTTCGAGAAGACCTCGACCCGCACGCGCTGCGCCTTCGAGGTCGCCGCCGCCGACCAGGGTGCCTCGACCACGTACCTCGACCCCTCGGGCTCGCAGATGGGCCACAAGGAGTCGGTGAAGGACACCGCCCGCGTGCTCGGCCGGATGTTCGACGGCATCGAGTACCGCGGTGACAGTCAGGTGGCGGTCGAGGAGCTCGCGGCGTACGGCGGGGTCCCCGTCTTCAACGGACTCACCGACGACTGGCACCCGACCCAGATGCTCGCCGATGTCCTCACGATGACCGAGCACAGCGACAAGCCGCTGGAGCAGATCGTCTTCGCCTACCTCGGCGACGCGCGCTTCAACATGGGCAACTCGTACCTGGTCACCGGTGCGCTGCTGGGCATGGACGTCCGGATCGTCGCCCCGAAGTCCTACTGGCCGGCCGAGGAGGTCGTCGCGCAGGCCCGCAAGCTCGCCGAGGCCAGCGGTGCGACGGTCACCCTCACCGAGGACGTTGCCGAGGGTGTCCGGGGCGCCGACTTCGTCGCCACCGACGTGTGGGTTTCCATGGGCGAGCCCAAGGAGGTGTGGGCCGAGCGCATCACGGCGCTCGCGCCGTACGCCGTCACCATGGACGTCCTGAACGCCACCGGGAACGCCGACGTGAAGTTCCTGCACTGCCTCCCGGCCTACCACGACCTCGGCACCAAGGTCGCCCGCGAGATCCATGCCGCCCACGGGCTGACCGAGCTGGAAGTCACCGACGAGGTCTTCGAGTCCGCGCACTCGATCGTCTTCGACGAGGCCGAGAACCGGATGCACACGATCAAGGCCGTCCTGGTGGCGACGCTGGCCGCCGCCTGACGGGTCGCCGGCCAGGTTCTGCATGAAAATGCGCCCGATTGGGTGAACATGCGGACAATTGGTTACAGTGGTTCTACTTGGTGGGGTTCGAGCTCGCGGGCTCGGACCCCATTGTCGTATCTGACGCGTCCCTCCCCCCACGGAGCCGGCCGGAGCCACACCAGCTCCGCGTGCACGCCCCCCACATGCTCCACCAGAGAAGAGATCATCCCCGTGAGTCCGCTCCGCCCGCAGAGCCTGTCGCCCCGGCCGGGACTGCGCATCAAGAGCCCCACCCAGCTGGTCGCCGAATCCGGCGCCGACCTGGAGGGGCACGGCCTCAAGCGCACCATGGGGCTGTTCCAGCTCGTGTGCTTCGGCATCGGCGCCATCGTGGGAACAGGCATCTTCGTCGGCCTCTCCGACAGTGTTGCCGAGGCCGGTCCCGCCGTCGTCGTTTCCTTCGTCCTCGCCGCGATCACCTGCATCTTCACCGCGTTCTCCTTCGCGGAGCTGGGCGGCGCGATCCCGGTCTCCGGCAGCTCCTACTCCTTCGCCTACGCCACCCTCGGCGAACGCGTCGCGTTCCTCGTCGGCTGGTGCCTGCTGCTGGAGTACGGCGTCTCGGTCTCCGCGGTCGCGGTCGGATGGAGCCAGTACGTCAACGAGCTGCTGAACAGCCTGGTCGGGTGGCACCTGCCCGCCGCCCTGTCCGCGGGGCCCGGCGACGGCGGCGTGATCAACCTCCCCGCCGTCGTGGTGATCATGATGGCCGCCACCCTGCTGGTGCGCGGCGTCCGGGAGAGCGCGGGCGCCACGGCCGCGATGGTCGTCCTCAAGATCGGCATCCTGATCGCCTTCTGCGCCATCGCATTCACCGCGTTCGAGGCAGGCCACCTCTCGCCGTTCGCCAACCATGGTGTGGCCGGCATCACCTCCGGCGCCTCGCTGGCGTTCTTCTCGTACATCGGCTTCGACGCCATCACCACCGCCGGGGAAGAGGTCAAGAACCCCCGCCGGAACATCCCGATCGCGATCATGATCTGCATCGGCGTCGCCACCCTGCTCTACTGCACGGTTGCTCTGACCGCCATCGGGGCACTCGGCGCGGACGCCGTCTCCAACAAGCCGGCCGCGCTCTCTGTGATCGTCGACCAGGTCACCGACTCGACCGTCGGCGGCGGCATCGTCGCCTTCGGTGCGGTCGTCGCCATCGCGTCCGTCGTGCTCGCGGTGATGTACGGGCAGACCCGCATCCTGATGTCGATGTCCCGCGACGGCCTGGTCCCGCGGGTCTTCGAACGCGTCTCGCCGCGGACCGCGACGCCCGTCGCCAACACCTGGATCGTCGCCGTCGTCTTTGCCGTTCCGGCGGCCTTCGCATCCCTCAACGCGGTGGTGAACCTGACCACCATCGGCACGCTCGCCATCATGGTGGCGGTCAATATCGCGGTGATCGCGCTGCGCCGCAGCCATCCCGGGCTGAAGCGTTCCTTCCGGGTGCCGCTCTATCCGGCCAGCCCGATCCTGGGCGTCGGCTTCTGTCTCTATCTGATGTACGGGACGGGCTGGGCGACCTGGGTGCAGTTCGCGGTCTTCCTGCTGGTCGGCGCGGCGGTGTACGCCTGCTACGGGCGACGCCGGTCGCGGCTGGCCGGTGTGGAGCGGGCCTGAGAGCGCCCGCCCCACGGGCGGACGACGCTGCTTTCGAAAGCAGCCCTCAGTGCTGGGGCTGGTGCGAGGGCAGGGTGAACCAGACCGCCTTGCCGTGCTCCGTCGTGCGATGGCCGCAGGCCGAACTGAGGGTGCGGATCAGCAGCAGGCCCCGGCCGTGCTCCTGCCAGGGGTCCGGTTCGCTGCCCGGACCGGGCCGGGAGAGATCGCCCGGTGGAGCCGGGTCGCGGTCGTGGACCTCCACCTGCCAGCCGGTCTCCAGGATCTCCACCACCAGCTCGAGCGGATCGTCGCCGGCGGTGTGTTCCACGGCGTTGGCGACCAGTTCGGCGGTGAGGAGCTCCGCGATGTCGAGGGAGTCGGTCGAGGGGCCGATGTCCGTCAGTGCCGTACGGATCAGGGCGCGGGCGATCGGCACTGCCGCCGTCGAGTGCGGCAGTGGGATACGCCAGGAGGCGGGGATCGGTCCATCGGGGGGCACAGCGGGTTTCCGTTCCGGAGGGCACGACTTTCTGGAGCTCAAGACTTCTCGGTTTCAACCATACGAAGTGCAACGACGTAGACAAGGGGCGAGCGACCGGTACGAATGGGACTTTCGCCACGTTGTCCTCACCGCCGCCTTATTGCGTACTCGTGACGGGAGTCACGGATGGGTGATAAATTCGAGAGCAGGTAGCAGCCCGACGGCTGAAGGGGACCACCCTCCATGAGCCCGTTTCCCAGCTCCGCGCCGCGCACGGAGCGCTGGCGTCATCTGCGGCTGACGACGGACGACGGCGTCGCGACCGTCACCCTGGCCCGCCCCGAGAAACTCAATGCGCTCACCTTCGGCGCCTATGCCGATCTGCGCGATCTCCTTGCCGAGCTGTCCCGCGAACGCTCCGTGCGCGCCCTGGTGCTGGCCGGCGAGGGGCGGGGCTTCTGCTCCGGCGGCGACGTCGACGAGATCATCGGCGCCACCCTGGCGATGGACACCGCGCAGCTGCTCGACTTCAACCGCATGACCGGACAGGTCGTACGGGCGCTGCGCGAGTGCCCCTTCCCCGTCATCGCGGCCGTCCACGGGGTCGCCGCGGGCGCCGGCGCCGTTCTCGCGCTGGCCGCCGACTTCCGCGTCGCAGACCCGTCCGCCCGGTTCGCCTTTCTCTTCACCCGGGTCGGACTCTCCGGCGGGGACATGGGAGCGGCGTATCTGCTGCCGCGCGTCGTCGGTCTCGGCCATGCCACCCGGCTGCTGATGCTCGGCGAGCAGGTCCGTGCCCCCGAGGCGGAACGGATCGGGCTGATCAGCGAGTTGACCGAGGAGGGGCAGGCCGACGCGCGCGCCGCGGCGCTCGCACAGCGCCTCGCCGAAGGGCCCGCCCTCGCCCTCGCCCAGACCAAGGCGCTGCTCACCGCCGAACTCGACATGCCGCTCGCCGCCGCCGTCGAGATGGACGCCGCCACCCAGGCGCTGCTGATGCACGGCGACGACTACGCCGAGTTCCACGCCGCGTTCACGGAGAAGCGGCCGCCGAAATGGCAAGGCAGGTAACGCGATGCGGTGCGACACGAGGCGGATCGCGGTCATCGGCGGCGGCCCCGGCGGACTCTACGCCGCGGCGCTCCTCAAGCGCCTGGACCCGGAGCGCTCCATCACGGTCTGGGAGCGCAACGCCCCGGACGACACGTTCGGTTTCGGTGTCGTCCTCTCCGACGAGACGCTCGGCGGCATCGAGCACGCCGACCCCGTGGTGTACCGGGCGCTCCAGGCCGAGTTCGTGCGGTGGGACGACATCGACATCGTCCACCGCGGCCGGACCCAGACATCCGGCGGCCACGGCTTCGCGGCGCTGGGCCGCCGCCGGCTGCTGGAGATCCTGCACGAGCGCTGCCGGTCGCTGGGGGTACGGCTCCGCTTCCGCGAAGAGGCCCCGCCCGCCGCCGAACTCGCCGCGACGCACGATCTGGTGATCGCCGCCGACGGGGTGCACAGCGCCACCCGAGAGGCGTACGCCGACACCTTCCGGCCCACCCTCACCACCCACCGCAACCGCTACATCTGGCTCGCCGCCGAGTTCGCCCTCGACGCCTTCCGCTTCGAGATCGCCGAGACCGAACACGGCGTGATGCAGCTGCATGCCTACCCGTTCTCGGCCGGTGCCTCCACCGTCATCGTCGAGATGCGCGAGGAGGTCTGGCGCGCGGCCGGGTTCGACATCATGGACGCCGCAGCCTCGACGGAACGCTGCGCCAAGATCTTCGCCGACGTCCTCGGCGGCCGCCCGCTGCGTTCCAACAACTCCTCCTGGCTCACCTTCCGTACCGTCGTCAACGCCCGCTGGTCGCACGCCAACACGGTCCTCATCGGCGACGCCGCGCACACCGCTCACTTCTCCATCGGCTCCGGCACGAAACTCGCCGTCGAGGACGCCCTCGCGCTCGCCGCCTGCATCGAGGAACAGCCCGACCTGCCCGCCGCCCTCTCCGCATACGAGACCGAGCGCCGCCCCGTCGTCGAATCGACCCAGCGCGCCGCCGCGGCCAGCCTGCGCTGGTTCGAGGAGCTCGGTACGTACGTCGACCAGGCGCCCCGGCAGTTCGCGTTCAACCTCCTCACCCGCAGCCGCCGCGTCACCCACGACAACCTGCGGCTGCGCGACGCCGGCTTCACCGAGGCCGTCGAGGAGGAGTTCGGCTGCGCCCAGGGCACTCCGCCGATGTTCACCCCGCTGCGGCTGCGCGGTCTGGAACTCCGCAACCGCGTCGTCGTCTCGCCGATGGACATGTACTCGGCTGTCGACGGCGTCCCCGGCGACTTCCACCTCGTCCACCTGGGCGCCCGC
Organism: Streptomyces sp. NPDC056231; assembly: GCF_048270745.1. Lineage (NCBI taxonomy): Bacteria > Bacillati > Actinomycetota > Actinomycetes > Kitasatosporales > Streptomycetaceae > Streptomyces > Streptomyces sp. NPDC056231. Next base: position 16,240 of record NZ_JBLVKW010000056.1, read on the forward strand.
GCCCTCGGCGGCGCCGGGCTCGTCATGACCGAGATGGTGTGCGTCAGCGCCGAGGGCCGCATCACCCCCGGCTGCGCCGGCCTCTACACCCCCGCACAGGCGGCCGCCTGGACCCGGATCACCGACTTCGTCCACACCTCGGCGCCCGGTACGGCGATCGGCATCCAGCTCGGCCACTCCGGCCGCAAGGGCTCCACCAAACTGATGTGGGACGGCATCGACCAGCCGCTCGACGCGGGCAACTGGCCCCTGTCCGCCGCCTCCCCGATCCCGTACGCGGAAGGAGTCAACCAGGTCCCGCACGCCCTGGACCGGGCCGGACTCGAGGTCATCCGCGCCCAGTTCGCCGCGGCCGCCCGGCACGCCGTCACCTGCGACTTCGACCTGCTCGAACTCCACTGCGCGCACGGCTACCTGCTCTCCGGCTTCCTCTCGCCGCTCACCAACCGACGCACCGACACCTACGGCGGACCGCTGTCGAACCGACTGCGCTTCCCCCTCGAAGTCTTCGACGCGGTCCGCGCCGAGTGGCCCGACGACCGGCCCATGACCGTCCGGATCTCCGCCACCGACTGGGCCGACGGCGGCACGACGGCCGAGGACGCCGTCGAGATCGCCCGCGCGTTCGTCGCGCACGGCGTCGACGCCATCGACGTCTCCACCGGCCAGGTCGTCCCCGACGAACGCCCCGAGTACGGCCGCTCGTACCAGACCCCGTATGCCGACCGGATCCGCAACACCCTGGTCGTGCCGGTCATCGCGGTCGGCGCGATCTCCTCCTGGGACGACGTCAACTCCCTGCTGCTGGCGGGCCGCGCCGACCTCTGCGCCCTGGCCCGCCCGCACCTCTACGACCCGCACTGGACCCTGCACGCGGCGGCGGACCAGGGCTATGCGGGACCGGGCGCACCCTGGCCGCTCCCGTACCGCGCGGGCAGCCGCACGCCCCCGACCGGCCGCACGGACGCACCGAAGCCGCGACTCACTCTGGGGTGAGCGTCAGACACTCGTGGCACCGGCACGGATCCGGATGCGGGGAGCCGCGCGGGAAGCGCACCACATTCGCGGCGATCAACCAGAGCGGCTCCCGGACCTCACCGGGCTCGGTCATCTCTCCTCCACGCCGTTGCCCTGTGCACTGATCAGCAGCCGGTCCGAGACGGGCCGGAAGCCGATCCGCTGATACACGCCGTTGCTGGTCGGATTGGCGAGGTCCGTGAACAGCAGGATCTCGTCCGCGCCCGCCTCCCGTGCCGCCCGGCCGGCGTCCGCCGTCACCGCTGCCGCATAGCCGTGACCCCGGTACTCCGGAGGTGTGTACACGGTCGTGACCCGTACCGTGCCCGCGACCCGGGGGGAGACGCCCGCCATCGAGACCGGGACGTCACCGGCCTCCCAGAGTGTCAGCCCGCCGGACGCCGTCCGCTCGTCCACCAGCCGCTCGGCGTGGGTGCCGGGCTCGCCGACTTCTTCGGCGAAGGCGAGATGCCAGGCCAGGAGCAGTTCGCGGTCGGCGGTCGTGGCGGTCCTCGGGGCGCCCTCGGGGGCGGGGGACGGGGGGATCAACTCGCCGAGCCGGTAGAGCCGTTGTTCCTGCTCGACGCGGTGGCCGGGCCAGCCGGCGGCCAGCGCCTCGGCGGTGGGGCGGTCCGCGTTGACGCTGGTCAGGGGGAGTGCCGCGGTCAGTGGGGCAAGGGCCTCGGGGGCGACCGTGCCCAGCAGTGGGGGGTAGGGCGGAGTCTGCACCAGGGTTCCCGCGACCTCGCCGTCCGGCCCGCGCCACCAGCCCAGCAACGGAGCGGCGTCGCCGTACGCGTGCGGGCCGCTGCGCCGCAGCGTGGCGGTGACGGTCAGTACCAGGGTGTTCTCGGCAGGGCGGGCCGCCAGCGAGGCGCCTGCCACGTCCAGGAATGCTTCGACATCATCGGTGAAGGTCCAGGTCATGGTTCATCGTGCAGGGCGCGGGGCATCGGGAGCACCTGGATTTCGGCGCCCGCGGCCGGTCATGACCGTACGAACTGTGCTCCCGGGTCCCGCAGTCGGGCGTGCAGGAGCCCGAACACCTCCGCCGACCGGCCTCCCGGCCACTCCTTCGGCAACAGCTCCTCCGGCAGGCCCGGATCGGCGTACGGCAGCTGCCGCCATGAGTCCAGGGCCGCCAGATAGTCCCGGTAGGCGGTCTCGGGATCGGGGGCGCCGGTGCGTGACTCCCAGGCCCGTAGCACCGGTTCGTGCTGCTCCAGGAAGTCCACGTGGAGCCGGGCGATCGCGTCGAGGTCCCACCAGCGCGCCACGGACTCCCGCGTCGCGGCGAAGCCGAGGTGTTCCCCGCGGAACAGGTCTACATACGGGGCCAGTTCCAGCCGCTCGAGCGTGTGCCGGGTCTCGTCGTACAGCGCGGCGGGCGCGATCCACACCCCGGGCGCCGCCGTGCCGAAGCCGAGCCGGGCCAGCCGCGAGCGCAGCAGGTGCCGCTTGTGCCGTTCCGCTTCCGGTACGGAGAAGACGGCGAGCACCCAGCCGTCCTGGAGCGGCGGCGACGGGTGCGCATAGATCCGCCGGTCGCCGTCGTCCAGCAGTTGGCGGGCGTCGGGCGACAGCGCGTACCCGGCCGCGCCGCTCACCGTACGCGCGGGGACGAGCAGCCCGCGTCGCTTCAGCCGGGAGACGGAGGAGCGTACGGACGGGGCGTCGACACCGAGGACGGACAGCAGGCGGATCAGTTCGGCCACCGGCAGCGGTGCATTGCCGGGGGCCCGACCGTACGCGCCGTAGAGGGTGACGATCAGGGATCTGGGGGTGTGCTGGTCGGCCACGTGATCACTCTAGGTCCCGTGCGCCGGTCCGGTCTCCGTCGCTCCGCAGCCGGAACCGCTGCAGCTTGCCGGTGGCGGTCCGGGGAAGCGCCGGCACGAATTCGATGACACGCGGGCATTTGTGGGGGGCGAGCTCGTTCTTCATGTGCGTGCGCAACTCGTCGGCCGACGCTCCGCCGCCCTCGCGCAGCACCACGTACGCCACCACGATCTGCCCGCGCAGCTCGTCCGGATGCCCGACCACCGCTACCTCGGCGACCTCGGGATGGCGCAGCAGGGCGTCCTCGACCTCGGGACCCGCGATGTTGTACCCGGAGGAGATGATCATGTCGTCGGCGCGTGCGACGTAGTGGAAGTAGCCGTCGCTGTCACGTGTGTACGTGTCGCCGGTGAGGTTCCAGCCGTGCTGTACGTACTCCGACTGGCGGATGTCGGCGAGATAGCGGCAGCCGACCGGGCCGCGGACGGCGAGCAGTCCCGGCTCCCCGTCGGGCACCGCGCGGCCGTCCCGGTCCTGCACACGCGCCTCCCAGCCGGGCACGGGAACCCCGGTGGTGCCGGGACGGATCACGTCGTCGGCGGCGGAGATGAAGATGTGCAGCAGTTCGGTGGCGCCTATGCCGTTGATGATGCGCAGGCCGGTCCGCTCGTACCAGGACTGCCAGGTCGCCAGGGGCAGGTTCTCGCCCGCCGAGACGCAGCGCCGCAGCGCGGCGAGATCGTGTTTGTCGAGGTGGTCGAGCATCACGCGGTAGGCGGTCGGTGCGGTGAACAGGACCGAGACGCGGTGGGAGGCCAGCGCGGGCAGCAGCTGCCGCGGACCGGCCTGTTCCAGCAGCAGGGCCGACCCTCCGGCCCGCAGCGGGAAGACCACCAGACCGCCGAGCCCGAAGGTGAAGCCGAGCGGCGGACTGCCGGCGAACACGTCGTCGGGACGGGGCTGCAGGACGTGACGGGAGAAGGTGTCGGCTATGGCGAGCACATCGCGGTGGAAGTGCATGCAGCCCTTGGGCCGTCCGGTGGTGCCCGAGGTGAACGCGATCAGCGCGACATCGTCCGCGGCCGTGTCCACGGCCCGATAGGGCCCCGGCCGCCCCTCGGCCAGGTGCAGCAGATCGTCGGGTCCGTCACCTCCGTACACCGTGATCCGCAGCCCCGGTACCCCCGCCTTCACCAGGTCGTCGACCGACCGGACGTCGCACAGCGCATGACCGACCTGGGCCATCGAACAGATGGTGGCGAGCTCCTGGGCCCGCTGCTGGGCCAGTACGGTCACCGCGATCGCGCCCGCCTTCAGCACGGCCAGCCAGCAGGCGGCGAGGTGGGGCGTGGTGGGGCCGCGGAGCAGAACCCGGTTGCCGGGGACGATCCCCAGGTCGGAGGTCAGGACATGGGCGATCCGGTCGACCCGGTCCTGGAGATTCCCGTAGCTCCAGATCTCGCCCTGGGGCGTATGGAAGGCGGGGCGGTCGGGACCGAGGCGGGCGACCGTGCCGTCGAGGAGCTCGGCGGCGCAGTTCAGCCGGTCCGGATAGTTCAGCTCGGGAAGGCCGAAGACCAGTTCCGGCCACTGGTCCGTGGGTGGCAGATGCTCCCGGGCAAAGGTGTCGAGGTGCGCTGAGGTCTTCGGGTCCATAGCGGATCGCCCCCTTGTCGCCCATGGAGCGTAGCGTTTGAATGACGGTAGTCAACAGTTCGCGATAGGGGACAGGAGAGGCGCCGGTATGACGGCATTCTCACTCGATCCGGCACAGACCGCCTGGTGCGAAGAGCTGCGCGCCCTGGCCGAACAGGAGCTGCGCCCCCTCGCCGAGAAGGGCGAACCGGGGCACGTCAACCGCCCGCTGATCGCCGCCCTCGGCGAACTCGGCCTGCTCGGCCGCATTTTTTCCTCCGGCGCCCTCGACCTCTGCCTGCTGCGGGAGTCCCTCGCCCGCGGCTGCACGGAGGCCGAGACCGCGCTGGCCCTCCAGGGACTCGGCACATACCCGTTGGTCCAGGCGGGTACCCCGGCCCACCGGGCGCGTTGGCTTCCCGAGGTGCAGGCCGGCCGTGCCGTCGCCGCCTTCGCACTGAGCGAGCCCGGCGCCGGCTCCGACGCCGCGGCGCTTGCCCTGGCGGCCGAGCACGCCCCGGACGGCTGGCGGCTGACCGGTGAGAAGTGCTGGATCTCCAACGCCCCCGAGGCGGACTTCTACACCGTCTTCGCCCGTACGACACCAGGCGCCGGAGCCCGCGGCGTCACCGCGTTCCTGGTCCCCGCCGACCGTCCGGGACTGACCGGCACCGCCCTCGACATGCTCTCCCCGCACCCGATCGGCGCCCTCGCCTTCGACGGGGTCCCGGTCACGCCCGACGATGTGCTCGGCGAACCGGACCGCGGCTTCGGGGTCGCCATGAACACCCTCAATCTGTTCCGTCCCAGCGTCGGCGCGTTCGCCGTCGGAATGGCCCGTGCTGCCCTCGACGCGACCCTCGACCACACCGCGCAACGCACCGCGTTCGGTGGCCCGCTGAAGGAACTGCAGGCCGTCTCCCACCAGGTCGCCGAGATGGCCACCCGTACGGAGGCCGCGCGGCTTCTCGTGTACGCGGCCGCCGCGGCGTACGACGCGGGGGAGCCCGGCGTGCCGGGCCGGGCGGCGATGGCGAAGCTGTACGCCACCGAGGCGGCGCAGTACGTCGTCGACGCAGCCGTCCAGCTGCACGGCGCCCGCGCGCTGCGCCGGGGGCATCTGCTCGAACATCTCTACCGGGAGGTGCGTGCCCCGCGGATCTACGAGGGCGCCAGCGAGGTCCAGCGCACGATCATCGCCAAGGAGCTGTACGCGACGGCGACGCAGAGAGCGACAGGGACCGCGCATCGGACGCCGGCCTCGCATCGGACGCCGACCGTGAATCAGGAGCCGCCCGTATGAGCCCGATCCACCGGATCAACCCCGCCGAACTGTCCCCGCCCACGGGCTTCTCGCACGCCGTCACGGCGACCGGCAGCCGCCTGGTCCTCCTGGCCGGGCAGACCGCCCTCGACCGGGACGGCAAGGTCGTCGGCGCCACGCTGCCCGAGCAGTTCGCGACGGCCCTGAGCAATCTGCTCACCGCGCTGCGTGCGGCCGGGGGCTCCCCGGCCGACCTGGCGCGGGTGACCGTCTACGCCACGGATGTCGCCGACTACCGCGCACACGCCCCCGAACTCGGGCGGATCTGGCAACGGCTGGCCGGCCGCGACTACCCGGCGATGGCGGTCATCGGGACGGCCAGGCTCTGGGACGAACAGGCGCTCGTCGAGCTCGACGGCATCGCCGTACTGCCGTGAATAACCTCGCACGGACGCGGCCCGCGCCGGGACCGTGCGCCCCGCACGCCCGGGATCCGGCCGTCAGTAGGGGGAGCGTCGCACCGAGCTGCGGCCGGCGGCGGACAGCAGGGTACCGATCACGACTCCGATGGCGAGGCAGATGGCCGCCGCGCCGATCCTGGCGTCGACCGGGACCGATGTGGTGAAGGGCAGCAGCACCATGACGGCAGTGGCGAGGGCGACGATGCAGACGAAGAACGGGCCCGGCTGCCGCGTCGTGAGGATCAGCAGATGCACCAACGCTGTGGCCGCCAGCGCTGCCAGCCCGGCCCCGGTGGCCAGCAGTCCCGTCGAGGCGTCGCCCAGCGCTCCGGCGCTCTCCGGCGCGAAGAGAGGCACGTCCAGGACCCCACGGAAGAGGAGTACCCCGGCGACAGCGGTGAGCGCGGCGACGACGGCGGTCAGGGCGCCGCCCGCCCACAGCCGCGCCGCGTCGACACGGAGCCGGGGCGGTTTCGGGCGGAGGTATCCGGGCCGCTGGTGCGGCTGCCCGTAGCTGTCCTGCGAGTCCCATGTGTCCACGTTCGGTCTTCTCCCCTCGGTACCCGGACCCCGATCGTGGAACGGGTGACCGGAACCGGCGAACGCACGCGGTCCGAGCGGGTGACGCACCTGAGGGCCCCGCTGGCGGCCACGGGGCGCGGACCGGTCGACAGGGGTGTAAGCAGAAGACATGCACGTCCGGCACAGCGGCCACCGCCGCACCCCGTCCTGGCGGCTGAGCCAGGTGCTGCTCGTTGTGCCGTTCGTCCTCATCGCGACCGTCGCGCTGATCGACATCAGCACGCCGGAGTCCATCCACCTCGGCCCGTTCCTGGTCGCCGCGCCCGCGCTCACCGCCTCCTTCGCCGGCCCCGGCCCCACGGCCGCCGTCGGAGCGCTGGCCATCGCGGCCCAGGTCGTCATCGGCGCCCTGCAGGGCGGCGTCGGGACACCGAACCACGAGGCCCAGATCGCCGCCGTCGCGGTGATCTCCGCGTTCCTGGTGGTGTTCCGCTACGCCCTCGACCGGCACGAGCGGCAACTGGAGCGGGTGCGCTCGGTGGCGGTGATGGCGCAACAGGTCCTGTTGCACCCACTGCCGCACCAGATCGGCCCCTTGAGTATCGCGTCCGTGTACATCGCGGCCGAGGAGGAAGCCCAGATCGGCGGTGACCTGTACGCCGCGGTGCCCACCCCGGGCGGGACCCGCCTCGTGGTCGGCGACGTCCGCGGCAGCGGCCTGCCCGCCGTCGACGACGCCGCGGTGGTGGTGGGGGCGTTCCGTGGGGCGGCGTACGAAAACCTCACGCTGACCGGCGCCGTGGCACACATCGCCAACGCCTCGTACTGGAACATGGCCCAGCTCGCCGAGACGGATCCGGAGTACGACGAATCGTTCGTGACCGCGCTGGTCCTGGACGTCTGCGAGGAGGACCACAGCATCCGTCTGGTGAACTGCGGACATCCCCCTCCGCTGCTGCTGAGCAGGGACGGTCGTGTCGAGGAACTGGAGGTCAGGGAACCCGCGCTCCCGCTGGGGTTCGGCATGGTGTCGGAGAACCAGTACGAGGTCGAGACCTTCGGTTTCCACCCCGGCGATCTGCTGCTCCTCTACACCGACGGAGTCATCGAGGCACGCGACCGCAGAGGCACCTTCTACCCGCTCGCCGACCGGCTCGCCGCCTGGAACGGCACCGGCCCCGACGCCCTTGTCGAGCATCTCCACACCGACCTGCTGCGGCACGCCGGCGGGCACCTGGGCGACGACGCCGTCATGATCGCGATCACGAAGGCGTCCGGCGCGGTCAGGGGAGCCGCAGCGAGTAGGTGATCCGCTCCAGGTGGTAGTAGTCGGCAACGCATGTGGCCGGCCAGACCTTCCGCCCGTGCTGACGGAACGGTTCCACCATGCCGCCGACCGACAACGGCATGTACGGGAGAACCCGGTCGCCGTCCGCCGCACGCGCGCGCATCCACCGGTCCTGGCGGTCCCACTTCACCGCCCGTACGCGCATGTCATGTTCGAGCCGGCCCAGCGGGACGGCGAGCGCGAGGCACACGACGGCGCACACCCCCGCACCGGCCGCCTGCACCGCACCGGTGCGGTGCAGGCGCAGACCCAGGGCGAGTCCCACCAGCGCGCCGGCCCCGACGAGCACCGCAACGTACAGCAGGAGGTAGTCGTTCCAGATCCGTGAGGAGGTCATCACGCTCTCGCCGAAGGCGGGATACGCGACGACCGTGCAGAGATATCCGGAGACCAGGAACGCGAGGGCACCGGCGCAGGACAGCAGCGGCCAGCGCTCCGGCAGGACCACGCGCCGCCCACCGGGCCCCCTGATGAGCAGCCCCAGCAGGATCCCCGCCGCGACCGCCCCCAGATGGGCCCACGTCGTGAGGAGCGTTCCCAGGATGTGACCGAAGCCTCGCAGGGACCCGAGGAGCGAGTCGGGAGCAAGGAAGGACACCCCGTCCGTGTCGAACCGCTTCCGCCGTATTCTCGCGCCCGGCGACGTGTAGAGCACGAGCGTCCCGGTCACGGTCCCCGCCATGCCCGCCAGGCACCAGCCCCGCACATAGGCACGGCGCTGCCCGACGAGGAGCAGCAGAACAGCCGACAGGACAACGAGCACGACGACGGACGCCTCCTCCGAAAGCGTCCCCAGACAGAGACCCGCCACGAGAACGGTGACCAGCGCGCAGCGCCTGCCCCCGCGCGACCGGGCCCGGAGCAGCGGAACGGCCGCGGCACAGGCAAGCACCGGCGCCATGGTGTGCGAGACGGACGACGCGGGCCAGTAGAACGTCTTGTACGTGTTGGGCGTTGCGAACAGAAAGACGGCCGTCACCATCGACGCCACGAGCAAGGGGACTCCCCGTGGCGCCGTCAGACTGCCCCGGCGCAGCGCCGATACGGTCACCGCCCACACGATCCCCAGCGTGACCACACAGCTGACCAGGCCGAACCACTGGTGCCCCGCGACGCCGAACCTCCCGTACGCCCAGACCAGAACGGCGTTCGCGATCCGCCCGTTGTCCTTGAGATAGAACTTCCCGACCATCCCGGGGAGCCCCTCGTCCCGCACGACGGGCAGAAAGCACCACTCGTCCGCACCGGGCCGGACCCACCGTCCGTACCACGCCGCCGCCCCGAGAAGACCGAGTGGCAGGAGACAGAGCGCAGTCGGCCAGAGCGTCCTCCACGCCGGTGAGCGACGGGCGTTCGCCGCCTGGCCGGGCACCGTCCGTTCCCGTTCGCGCGGCTGCTCCGAAAGGCCTGTCCGTGAGGCACCGGGGGCCGCCTCCCGTGCCGGGCCGGGGGCCGTCATCGTGCTTCTCGAACCGTGGTCATCGCCGCTATCTGATACAGGGAGGCGGGCAGCCCGGTCTGCGCACACGCAGGGGCGACCGCAGCTTCATCCGAATGGCGGACGCCGAGTTCTGCTGCGGCGCGCACGGGGTGAACCAGGCGGCGCGCTCGGACCTGGAGTCCGCGGGGTCAGCGGGCGGGGCGGTCGGTGATCCAGCGGGCGGCGAGCAGGCCGGAGGCCGCGGTGAGGACGGCGGCGGCGATGACAGTGGCGTTGAGGCCGAGGGCGTCGGCGAGGACACCGGCGACGAGGGCGCCTGCGGCGTAGCCGATGTCGCGCCAGAAGCGGTAGGTGCCGAGCGCGTTGGCCCGCCAGGTGGGGTGCGCGTGGTCGGAGACGGAGGCGATGAGGGCCGGGTAGACCATGGCGGTGCCCAGGCCGAGCGCGACGGCGGAGAGGATTCCGGCGAGCAGGGGCCGGTCGAGCAGGGCCAGCGCGAGGACGAATCCGGCGGCCTGGACGAACATGCCGGTGACGATCAGGGGTTTGCGGCCGATGCGGTCGGCGAGGTGGCCGGTGGGGATCTGGCCGATGCCCCACAGCAGCGGGTAGAGGCCCTTGACCAGGCCGACAGCGGCAAGTCCCAGACCGTGGTCGGTGAACAGCAGAGGGAAGACGCCCCAGGTGAGGCCGTCGTTGAGGTTGTTGACGAGTCCGGCCTGGCTGGCGCCGCGCAAGGAGCGGTTGCTCCAGGAGGTACGGGCGAAGGTCTTTGCCAGCCCGGTGGACTGCTCTGCGCCGGCCGGTCGGGGATGCCGGGCGAGTTCGAGGGCCACGTGGGCCGCGGTGTCCCGGACGGACAGGGACAGAGCGATTCCTGCGGCAACGAAGACGATGCCGATCAGTTCGGGTGCAGGGCGCAGGCCGTATGTGGTGGCCAGGTAACCGGTCAGCAGGGCGGAGGCGCCGACGGCGACGTATCCGGCGGCCTCGTTCAGGCCGGTGGCGAGACCGCGGCGGGCAGGGCCGACGAGGTCGATCTTCATGTTCACGGTCATCGACCAGGTCAGGCCCTGGTTCATGCCGAGCAGGACGTTCGCGGCGACGATCCAGCCCCAGGACGGCGCCCATGCGAGGACGAACGGGACGGGTATCCCGATGATCCAGCCCGCCATGAGGAGTTGCTTGCGGCGGAAGCGGGCGGTCAGCTCGCCGGCGGCCAGGTTGGTCAGCGCCTTGGTGACGCCGAAGGCGATGATGAAGGAGAAGACGGCCAGATCGCTGGTCAGCCCGAAGACGTCCGTGCCGATGAGGGGAACGGTAGTGCGTTCCAGGCCGACCAGGGCGCCGACGCAGACGTTGACGATGACGAGCAGGGTGAACTGCGCCCAGTTCTCACGCAGTCCCAGGCGCACTGCGGTGTCGGCGGGTGTGACCGCAGGGGGGCTGGTGCTCACCGGCTGCTGCCTTCCGCGCCGTGAGCGAGCTGTGCGCCGTGGGCGGTTGTCTGTCCGTTTTCCATGATCACCCTCAGTCGATCCACATACCCCCGTGGGTATGAAAACAGTCAAGGGAGCCCGTCGTTCCCGGCTCCTCCTTGAGTGCAGAATACCCCCCTGGGTATGTCGTCCCGACGTGGTCCGCTCTGTGGCATCCGGCTCCGGCGGTCGGCCGACCACCTCGGTCGCGAACCGCCGCACTCCTGGATTTTATACCCCCAGGGGTATTTGACATCTGTGGCAGGGCGTGCCTACTGTCGTCATCAGGAAATACCTAGGGGGGTATATGGAAGCGAGGGATCGCGGTGCGCGAAGTGGATCTGGATGTGTTCGCGGCGGCGTGGGCCGAGGGGGCGCTCGTCCTGGACGTGCGGGAGCCGGAGGAGTACCGGGCCGGCATGTGCCCGGAGCGCGACTCGCCCCGCTGTCCATCCTCGCCACCGCGGTGGGCGAGGTGTCCAAGGACCGGCCGGTCTACGTGATCTGCGCCAGCGGCAACCGCAGCCAGTGGGGCGCCGAGCGCCTGGCTGCCGTCGGTGCGGATGCCGTCTCGGTCGCCGGTGGCACCAACGGCTGGGCCCGCACGGGCCGCCCGCTCGTCACCGGACCGGCACCCGGCGCCGCGTGAAGGAAGTGCCCGCCGTCCGGGCGGGCCTTTCGGCGGTTTTCTTTTGAGCGCATATACCCCTCGGGGTATGTGTTCATTCTCACGGAGGGTTCCTGTGTTCTTCACCCAGTACTACCTCGACTGCCTCTCCCAGGCGTCGTACATGATCGCGGACGAGACCAGCGGCCAGGCCGTGGTCGTCGACCCGCGCCGGGACATCTCGGAGTACATGGCCGATGCCGAGACCCGCGGCTTCACTGTCGTCGGCGTCATCAACACCCACTTCCACGCCGACTTCGTCGCAGGACACCTGGAGATGGCGGCCCGCACCGGCGCCTGGATCGGCTACGGCCATCGCGCCGAGACCGAGTACTCCATCCGCAAGTTCACCGAGGGCGAGCGCGTCAGCCTCGGCGACGTCACCCTTGAAATCATGGAGACCCCTGGGCACACCCCGGAGTCGATCAGCGTCCTGGTCTACGAGCACGCCACCGACACCGTCCCGTACGGGGTGCTGACCGGCGACGCGCTGTTCATCGGTGACGTGGGCCGGCCCGACCTGCTCGCCTCGGTGGGCGTGACCGCCGAGGAGCTCGGCGCGATGCTCCACGACAGCGTCCAGAACAAGCTGATGGGCCTGCCGGACGAGGTCCGGGTCTTTCCCGCCCATGGCGCGGGCTCCGCCTGCGGCAAGAATCTCTCCACCGAGAAGCAGTCCACCATCGGCGAGCAGCGTGCCACCAACTACGCCTGTGCGCCCATGAGTCGAGAGGACTTCGTGGCCCTCGTCACCGCGGGCCAGTCCGCGGCGCCGGGCTACTTCTCCTACGACGCCGAACTCAACCGCAAGGATCGGGAGCTGTACAACCCGGCCGCGGCGCCCCGGCCGCTGACCTTTGAGGAGTTCTCGGCGCTGCGCCGGGCCGGGGCCGTGGTGGTCGACGCCCGCGGCCCGCAGGAGTTCGGTGCCGGACATCTGCGCGGATCGGTCAATGTGCCGGCCGACGGCCGGTTCGCCGAGCAGGCCGGAACCGTGCTCTCCCCCGACGCGCAACTGCTGGTCATCGCGCCGGAGAACCGCGAGGAGGAGGTGGTCACCCGTCTCGCCCGGATCGGTTTCGACCGGGTGGCCGGCTATCTGCGCAATCCCGAGGACGCCCTCGCGGCCCTGGCGGACGAGGCCGGCCCCGCCAGCCGGCTGACCGCTGCCCAGCTCCGTACCGCTCTGGAGAGCGGAGAGCCCCCGCTCGTGGTCGACGTTCGCGCCTGCGGAGAACGCGCGGCGGGATTCATCGACGGCTCGCTGCACATCTCCCTCGGCGAGCTGCCCCGCCGCCTGGGGGAGATCCCGCGCGACCGTGCGCTGGTCCTGCACTGCGCGGGCGGTCACCGCTCCTCCATCGCCGCAAGCCTGCTGCGCCATCACGGCTTCACCGACGTCTCCGACATCCTCGGCGGCTACGCCGCCTGGGCGCTGCTGACCGAACCTGCCGACGCCTGACCCCAGTCGTCACGAAGACCACCGGCATGCCCGCGAGGGGCAGCCCATGCCCTGGCGGGCCGCCGGTGTCCACCCCTGTTCGACTGCATACCCCCTGGGTATGCGTCCGCTTACCCATGGAGCCCCCATGACCAGCAACGCCTCCCGCGCCGCCGCAATCGACTCCGCCGCCCTGCAGCGGCTGATCCGGGAAGGCCGCGGACCCCGCCTTCTGGATGTCCGTACTCCCGGCGAGTTCCGCAGCGTCCACATACCCGGTGCCTACAACGTGCCCATGGCCACCCTGCGCGAGCACCGCGCCGAACTCCGCACCCACCTCGACGAAGACGTCGTCCTCGTCTGCCGCTCCGGCACCCGCGCGGCACAGGCGGAAGCCGCCCTCGCCGAGGCCGGACTGCCGAACCTGCGTGTCCTGGACGGCGGCATGATCGCCTGGGAGACAGCGGGCGGCCCCGTCAACTATGGCTCCGACCGCTGGGACATGGAACGCCAGGTCCGGCTCGTCGCCGGATCCATCGTGCTGACCACCGGGCTCGCCGGCTTGCTGGTGCCCGGCATCCACCTGATCGGCACCGCCGTCGGCGCAGGCCTGACCTACGCGGCCCTCAGCAACAGCTGCGCCATGGGCATGCTGCTGGCCAAGCTGCCCTACAACCGCGGCCCGCGCACCGACATCCGCGCCGTCATCGCAGCCCTGCGGGACAAGCCGTGATCGTGGTCTGAAGTCGTTCGCCGGCCTGGCCGGTCACCTCTCGGGCCGGAACAAGGAGGAGCCCGGTGAAAGTAGAAGAAGAAGCCATGGGCGCGGTCCTGAACCGGCTGCGCCGGGCGCAGGGCCAGCTCGCCGGTGTCATCGCCATGATCGAGGCCGGGCGCGACTGCAAGGACGTCGTCACCCAGCTTGCCGCCGTCTCCCGGGCCCTGGACAGGGCCGGCTTCAAGATCGTGGCCAGCGGGATGCGTCAGTGCCTCGCCCGGAGCGAAGCCGACGCCCCGCCCATGACCGAAGCGGAACTCGAGAAGCTGTTCCTCGCGCTCGCCTGACCTCACCGGCGGCCGGGCCGACGCCCGGTCGCTCGGCTGGTGTGGGCCTCGGGGCCATGCAGCCACGCACCTGTGTCGCCACCCGCGCCAGGGGCCGATCGGCCCCGTCGAGAGGGGCCGGACAGCGCGGCAACGGGTTCCCGCAGGCCCTGCCCCGGGCAGCGATGACAGACGAGCGTTCCCACCCCGCGAATACACCGCCAGGACTCACTCCCGCACGCCACCACTCACTTCGGCTCAGCAAACCGACAGCAGCTCGCAACGCCGACACCTGGCATGTGCGGGACAGGCGGGAGACCACCGTCGACGAGGTGATGGCGGAGATCGCGAAGTACCGGGCCTTCATCACCACAGCGGGCGGGGGAGTGACCATCACAGGCGGCGAGCCGCTGCTCCAGCCCGGCTTCACCGGCGACGTGCTCCGCCGTTGCAAGGAGCTGGGTCTGCACACAACCCTGGACACCTCCGGCTTCCTGGGAGCCCGTGCCGACGACGGGCTGCTCGCCGACACCGACCTGGTGCTGCTCGACATCAAGTCCTTCGACATCGGCACCTACCGACGGCTGACCGGCGGCGCTCTCGCCCCCGCGCTCAGTTTCGCGACTCGCCTGGACCGGCGGGGCATCCCCGTGTACATCCGCTACGTCCTCGTTCCCGGCTGGACCGACGACCCGTCCGCCGTGGACGGCCTCGGCGCCTTCCTGGCCGGCCTGGGCAATGTCGACCGGGTGGACGTCCTGCCGTTCCACAAACTCGGCGCCCACAAATACGACGCCCTGGGCATCGGCTTCCCGCTCCGCGATACCCCCTGTTCCCGGTCCGGAGCTGACGGAACGGGTGCGCGAACAGTTCCGAGAGCACGGTCTTCGGGCCATGTGAGCCCGAACGATCGGGGCAGGCGTCAGCGTGTGCAGCTCACACGGCATGCAGCTGTCCACGGCTGCTCTGTGCAGCCGCTCGTGGACCGTGATCAGGCGTTCGCGGCGGTGAGTCGGATGCCGGTGATCAATTCCGGGCGGATACGGACCGCGTAGTCCATGGTCTGGTTCACCCAGGGGCTGAGCAGTGTGCGGTAGCGGGCCAGTTCACCCGGCTCTGTCACCTGGTGGGCGTAACCGGTGACCATCACGCTCCAACCGAGGTGCATGTCCGGGTCGATGGCGTCGGCCTCGTAGGCGACGACCACGCCCTGGCCGGCGGCCTGCCGCGCGCGCGAGGTCAGCGCCGCGCCCTCGTGAGTGCGGATGACGATGTCGCCGTTGTCCAGGACGTGGTTCACCGGGCGGATGGTCGGCAGCGCGTGACGAGTGAAAACGATCCTCCCGAAGGACACGCTGCCCAGCAGCCGCAAGGCTTCGTCACTGTTGAGCTCGACGCTCCGGCGCGGTCCGGCGGGAAGGGGCTGGGCGTGGTCGATGGTCATGGCAGGCTTCCGTAGTCCCTTCGAGTCGGGCCGTGGACGGCTGCCCGTTCGTGGCAACCGGGTGAAGAGGGCCCCACGGGCAGGCTCGATCAGGTCATTGGAACCGCACCGGAACTCCTCGTGCCAGGGCCGTTCGGCCCTCGTCCGCGTCCGGCCGGCCCTGCGGCGGTGCGGACCGGTGCCGCTCACGTCTTCACTCTCGCCCTGCCTTGCCCCCACTCCCAGGTGCCGATGGTCCCTTCCGGGGCTGACCGGTACCGCTTCGGACAGGCTGGGGGCGTTCGGACAAGCGGTTCATCGCGGCGTGACCTGCGCCGCTCGGGTGGCCGGGTCAGGATGATTCAGTGCGCGGCCGGCTGCGCAGGGCGGCAGTCGTCGATGTCGAACCGGAGCCTGCTGACCACACCGACGACGCCTTCCAGACGCCAGGTCGACCGAAGGGCCAGGGGGACGTCGCTACGGTGGTGGAGGCGTCCCTCCAGCGTGACCATGCCGTCCCGGACGGAAACGGCGACGGCGCCGGGTGGCAGGCGCAGCGCGCTGACCAGGACCTCCACCACCCGCTGACGGATCTCCTCGTCCGTACGCAAGAAGACCCGCAGCAGGTCGCCGCGGGTGGCGATACCGATGAGGCGGTCCTCCTCATCCACCACGGGCAGACGGTCGACCGTCTGACGCGCCATCAGCCGTGCGGCATCCGAAACACGTTGCTCCGGATGGATGGTGACCGCCGGGGTGGTCATCAGCTCTCCCGCGGTCGTGGCCACAGAGCCGTGCGCGAGATCGGCGCCGGAGACCACCCCGACCACCTTGTCATCGTGGTCGACGACCGGCAGTGCGCTGATACGGTGCCGGTCCAGCAACCGCACCACGTCATCCAACGGCGTCTGTCGGCTTGCGCAGACGACCTCGCTCGTCATGACTTCGCCGACGATGCGCGTATTCATGGCGCTTCCCTCCTTCACGGTGCGAGCGGGAGGCGGGCAGGCCCTGCTCTCCGCTGGGTGACAGTGCCGCTGCCTCGAGGCACCGGCCGGCCGCCTCGCCTCCCCTTCAGCCTCGCAGCCACCCTGCGCGCGGCGCAGGGCCCAGACGTACCTGGTGGAGGACCGACCCGCCTCGCACCGGAGGGCCGGGAGGCTCTAATCCCGCCCGCTGACGGCCTGGCCACCACGCCATGGTGGGGGAGTGGCCGCCCTGCGGGCCGCCGCCTTGCGGTGCAGGACCCGAGTCAGCTGGCTGCGGAGGCGGTCCTGCAGCCGGTCCGCCAGTTCATGTGCCGTCGCCTCCTGGGCGTGCACGACCACACGAGAGTCCCCCACGACGAGCTCGGCCCCGGCATACCAGGGCTGCTCGACGTGGTGCGCCGCTGCCTTCGCGATCCTCACCTCGCCGCTGACGTCCGGAACTCCGGGCCGGTTGAGGGCCGTGTCGACCTTGGTCCGGACGTACGCGAGTGCCTCTTTGTCCACATCGCCTTCCGATCGCACCTGTACTGCGACGGTGGAGGTGACGTGGGTGCCGGTGTTCTTCGCAGTCATCTGCTCTGCTCCTTCGATCGTTGGGCAGCGGCTTCAGACTTCTGCGCGGACCGGTGCGGGCCCAGGGCTGGTCAGACCCCATTAACGGGGCCATAGGACCTCTCCCTACAGGGCCGCCGGACTCGCCCATCGGCAGTGTGGGTCCGACCGGCTGCCGGGAACTGTCCGGGGCGTGGTCCTCGACGTGGACGTGTCCGGCCCGCAAGTTCGTCCCGGCACGGCACCACTGCTTCTGGCTGCGGGAGACCCTGTGGAAACAGGGCCGACCGGCCCTGGCCCTTCGGCCCGGATCCCGGAAAGATCCCGGTACGGAGACCGGTACGGTGCAAGTGGACATCGACGAGTGACGCGGAACCAAGGAGCAAATGATGGCGGACAGCAAGCAGCCCGGCGCCGACAGTCCGATCCGGGTCTTCCTGCTGGACGACCACGAGGTGGTACGACGTGGAGTGCGCGACCTGCTGAACGACGAGCCGGACATCGATGTGATCGGCGAGGCCGGCACCGTGGAGCAGGCCCTGGTGCGCGTCCCCGCACTGCGCCCGCAGGTGGCGGTCCTGGACGTCCGGCTGCCCGACGGTGACGGCGTGACCGTGTGCCGGGAGCTGCGCTCGCGCATGCCGGAGCTGGCCTGCCTGATGCTGACCTCCTTCGACGACGAGGAGGCGCTGCTGGACTCGATCATGGCGGGCGCATCCGGATACGTTCTGAAGCAGATCCAAGGATCAGACCTGGTGTCCGCAGTGCGCACCGTGGCCCGCGGCCAGTCCCTGCTGGATCCGAGCGCCACCACCAGGCTGATGGCCCGACTTCGGGACGGGCAGCAGCAGGAAGAAGTGCCGGACGCCCTGCCCGGTCTGACCGAGCGGGAGCGGGAGATCCTCGCCCTGATCGGTGAGGGCCTCACCAACCGTCAGATCGGCCAGCGGCTGTACCTCGCCGAGAAGACGGTGAAGAACCACATCTCCCGCCTGCTCGCCAAGCTCGGCGTGGAGCGCCGTATCCAGGCCGCGGTCATAGCCACCCAGGTCCAGGGCCGGCAGAGGCAGGAAGGGCGCTGAAGTCGCGGGGCCGGAAGTACCCGTCATCGCCGCTGCCCGCGCCGCCTGGCATGTCTTCCTACCCCGGCAGTGAGTCCGATCTCATACCGCATGAGTCGGCGCGTCACTGATCATCGAGGGATGCCTGCCGGGCAAGGAACTCCTCGAACGCCGCCTTCTGCTTCGGATCCATGAAGCCTTGGCGGACATTGCGGGCCTTCTCCTGGAGCCAGTACGCCTCGTCGGGGTTCAGGAGCTCGGCGACCACCACGCCTTTGCGAGCAACCGCCGTGCGCCCCCCTACGCGACGACGAAAAAGCGTGAACGCGCCGAATTCCGCTGGGTGGGCCAGTTCCAGCTCCTCCGCCACAGCCCGGTTCTCTTCCCCGGCGCCACTCGTCGGGTAGCCGGTGGGGGCCCAATGCTCCCAGAGCGCCAGCGTGGCCGCGGGCACCAGCACCGCGCGTTCCGCCTCTTCACGCCCCTCCCACATGAACGTGACAGTGATGGGCTCGCCAACCGCCTCGGCCAGCCCGAGCACCCTCTCCATCTCGTCGTTGACCGGGTAACCCACCACTACATCGATCTGAATGCCCATGGTGCCTGAGGCTACGGGCCGCTTCCGACCGGCGTCAGCCGGGCCGGGCCTCGAGCCACCGACGGTAGGCGGCAACCGCCGTCGGCAGCGTCGGGAAGATGAGATCCGTCCCGATCGAGCCCGCGAGACCGTACGCCTCCAGGTCGTGCAGCAGGTCCTGCTTGACCCGGGCGAGGGCGAACACGATGCCGCGGCCGCTCAGTTCGCGGCGCAGTTCGTCGACCGCGTCGAGGGCGGTGATGTCGACCTCCACGTTCGCCTCCGTGTTGAGGACGAACCAGCGGACGGGATCGGTCTGTTGGGCGACCGCGGCCAGCGCACGGCGCCGGAAGTCCTCCGCGTTGGCGAAGAACAGCGGCGAGTCGTAGCGGTAGACCAGCAGACCGGGGATCGTACGGGCCTGGGCGTAGTCGTCCACGTCGTGCATGCCCGCAACCCCGGGCACCAGCCCCTCCACCGCGTCGTGCGGGCGAGCCACCCGGGTCAGCAACTCGGCCACCGACAGGCCCACGGCCACGATCACGCCGTACAGGATGTCCAGGGCGAGCACCCCGGCCAGGCAGCCGAGCGCGAGCAGCAGTTCGCGGCGGCGGAAGGACGCCAGGCGGCGGAAGCCCGCGAGGTCGATCATCCGCACGGCGGCGTAGACGACGAGCGCGCCCAGCACGGCGGAGGGGGTGCGGGTCAGGAGCGGACTGAGGAAGAGCAGGACGGCCAGTACCGCCGCCCCGGCGACCAGGGAGTACGCCTGGCTGCGGGCGCCGGCCGAGGAGGCGAGGGCGGTCCGGCTGGCGCTGCTGCTCACCGGGAAGCCGTGCAGAGCAGCGGCACCCAGGTTGGCAGCTCCCAGGGCGAGGAACTCCTGGTTGGCGTCGAGCCCGGGCCCATCTTCCTCGCGGTTGGCGAACGCCCGTGCGGTGAGGATGAAGTCGGTGTACGCGACCAGGAGCACGCCGAGGGCGGGCAGCACCAGGTGCGGCAGCTCGCTCAGGTCGGGCAGGGCGAGGTCCGGGAGCCCCGAGGGGACCTTGCCGATCACCTTGATGCCGTACCGGTCGTCGAGGTCGAAGGCCACCACGGCCGCCGTGGCGAGGACCATGGTGAGCAGCGGACCGGGCAGCGCACGGACGTAACGGGCCACCAGGAAGAGGAAGGCGAGCGCGGCAGCCGAGAAGACGACGGTGTTCGGGTGCACCTCGTCCAGATGGCTCACGAACGACCACAGTTGGGGGAAGAACTCGGTGCCGGACGTCCTGACCCCGGTGAGTTTGGGCACCTGGTCCACCATCATGATCAGGGCCACGCCCGCGAGGTAGCCGATCAGGACGGGACGGGAGAGCAGGTCCGCGAGGAAGCCCAGCCGCACCGTCCGCGCCACGAGGCACAACAGCCCGACCGTGGCCGCGAGGCCGGCCGCCAGCGAGGCGTAGCGCCCGGAGTTCCCCGCGGCGAGCGGGCCGACCACGGCGGCCGTCATGATGGCGGTCGTCGACTCGGGACCGACCGACAGGAGGCGTGAGGAACCGAACAGCGCGTACAGCGCCAGGGCCGGCAGGATCGCCCATAACCCGGCGACCGGCGGCAGCCCGGCCACCCCCGCGTACGCCATGACCTGCGGCACGAGGTAGGCCGCCACGGTCGCTCCGGCCAGCAGGTCGCCCCTCAGCCACGCACGCCGATAGCCGAGAAGCGCGGCGAGGCCGGGCACCAGGCGGTGCCACCCGGGAATGTGCCCGTCCGGGCCATCGGTCATGAGCCGCCCTTCGCCTTCAGGATCCACCGGAGCGCCGTCATCCCTCCAGCTGGGGGCGCTCTCCACGAGATGCCCACAGGGTCCCACGCGTACCGTGCACAACGCGTGCGACCCAACAGGCCCCGTGGAAAGGGACCTTCAGTCCCATGGCCGCAGACCTTCGGCATCAGGCGGTGCGCGGCGCCCGCGACAAGAGTGAGGAGCGTCAGGACAACGACCAGACATCCCCGAAGGGATCACCGCCATGGCCGTGCACGAGCACCCTCACCGGAGTCCAGGATTCCACCTGTCCTTCCGCAGCAACCGCACCGGCTCCCCGATCGCCGTGTCGACACGCACCGACACCCACTCCGTGGGGGCCTACGCCTTGGCGTCCCTGCGTCTGCTCACCGGTTTCGTCTTCCTGTGGGCGTTCCTGGACAAGACTTTCGGCTTCGGCTACGCGACCGCGTCCGGCAAGGGCTGGATCGACGGCGGGTCGCCGACGAGGGGCTTCCTCGGTTCCGTTGCCGCCGGGCCGATGGAGTCGACGTTTCACTCGTGGGCCGGTGCCGCCTGGGCGGACTGGCTGTTCATGCTGGGCCTGCTCGGCATCGGCGTGGCCGTCACAGCCGGTGTGGCGCTGCGGCCGGCCGCGGTGGCGGGCACGGCGATGATGGCGTTGATGTGGATCGCCGAGTGGCCGCCGGCCACGCACCTGTCGGACGGGTCGCCGAGCATGTCGACGAACCCCTTCGCCGACTATCACGTCGTCTACGCGCTGGCGCTGATCGCCGTGGCGACCGCGGGCGCCGGTGCCACCTGGGGCCTGGGCCGGCTGTGGGCGCGGCTCCCGCTCGTCCGCGACCACACCTGGCTGCGCTGAAAACCCCACGGCGCGACAGCCCCTCGCCCCGGGACCCGTCGCGCGAGGGTCCATCGGTCCGGCTGAAGGACCAGTGGCCCCTGCCCCGAAAGACCCCCTGAACACGACGTTGGAATCGGGTCCCTTCGGGTCCCCGATTCAGGAGGTGGAGATCATGCCCCGCACCATCATCGTAGGTTTCGACGGCTCGCCCGAGAGCCGGGCTGCCACCGAATGGGCTGCCCGCGAGGCGAAGCTGCGCGGACTGCCGGTGAGGCTCGTCCAGGTCTGGGAACCGGTACCGGAGCCCATGGCCCAGGCCCCGCTGCTGGGCGCCGAGACCCACCAGCACTGGACCGAGAGGGTGCCGCGCGAGGCCGCCGAAGGGCTGCGGCTGCGCCACCCCGGCGTCGAGGTGGCCACCGAACACGTCACCGGACGGCCCGCCGAGGCCCTGGCCCGCGCGGCGCAGGACGCCGAACTGCTCGTCCTCGGCTCGCGCGGCCTGGGCGGGCTCGGCGGCTTCCTGGTCGGCTCGGTCGGCCTCGCGGTCGTGGCGTCCACCGAGCGGCCCGTCGTCCTGGTCCGCGCCGGAGAGCAGGCCACCGACGAGCACGAGATGGACG
The DNA here is from genome assembly GCF_048270745.1 of Streptomyces sp. NPDC056231. Lineage (NCBI taxonomy): Bacteria > Bacillati > Actinomycetota > Actinomycetes > Kitasatosporales > Streptomycetaceae > Streptomyces > Streptomyces sp. NPDC056231. The sequence continues at coordinate 38,183 of NZ_JBLVKW010000056.1, forward strand.
AGGCCGGCATGCCGTCCACCGCTGCCCCCTTCCGTCCCGTCGTCCTCGGACTGGACGTCAGCAGCCCCGACGAGACGCTGATCGGGTTCGCCTTCGACGCAGCCAGACGCCGGAACGTGCCGCTGCACGTCGTGCACGGCTGGAACCTGCCGCCCTACTACGCCTACGGCATGGCCCTGGAGGCCGCGTTCCAGCGGGAGCTGGCGGAGGTCGAATCCACCGTCCTGACCCAGGAACTGCGTCCCTGGCAGCAGAAGTTCCCCGAGGTCGAGGTCGTCGCGGAGTCCCGCTACGGCAGCCCGTCCAACCTCCTGATCGACGCCTCCCAGGAGGCCTCCCTGGTCGTCGTCGGCCGGCGCATGCGCCGCTCCTCCCTGGGCGCCCACATCGGCACCGTCACCCACGCCGTCCTGCACCACGCCACCGCCCCCGTCGCCGTCGTCGCACACGACTGACGCGCCATGGCCTGACGGCCACCGACGTCGAGGAGTCCATGGGTGCTCCCGGGTTCCTGGACGGCCCTCGGACCGCTGTCAGGGACGGTTCGTTCCGACCCCGACAGCGGGTCCGGGGCTCTGGGGCTGGTCCATGACGAAGCCCCCGCGCCGGCCCCGGCCGTCGCAGTCCGGCGACCGGAGCGGGTGAGTCACAGACGGTGCACGGTGTGCAGGGTCCTCGCGTAGGTTCCTGTACCGTCCAGGAGCGAATTGCCTCCCAGATCGGCCATGGTGGGCCCATTGCCGGTTTTGCGGCTCGACAGGAATCGACGCCCACCGCCGGCGTCCCGGCCGAGGTAGATGCCGACGTGGTCGACCGTCACTGTCGCTGCGTCGTCACCGGAGTCGGCATTGAACAGCACGAGGTCACCGGGCTGCAGCTGCACCGCGGACGGTGCAGTGGTGCCGTCGGTCCGGTCGACAAGAACACCAGGCGCGTAGTCGGCCATGTCCCGGGACTTGCGTGGGATCCGGGTCCTGGACGTGTCCTGGCCCGCGGCCATCGGTACACCGCAGTGGAAGCCGTAGACCATGCGTGTGTAGCCCGAGCAGTCAAGGTTCCCGACCTGCTTGCTGGAGGGGCCTGTGTACGTGCCGTCGGGGAAGGTCCAGCCCAGATTCATGTACTCGTGGAAGTCGGCGCCTTCGTACCGATATCCGTGCGGGTCCAGATAGCCGTATCCCGCCTCGCCAAGCACCTGCTTGCCCTGGGCGGGGCCCGCGCCGCCCGTCACCGTGGGCGCGCCCGCGAGGAACATCGCCGCATGCGCCAGCACGTCCGGAGCGGTGGAACCCGCCCATCCACGGATGGTCTGCTCCATTGCCGGGGTCCACGTGCCGTCGAAGGGCTGGGACAGTACACGCACCCAGTCCGTGTGCGTGACACTCACCGGCTCCTGCCAGGTCGCGGCGTCCACCTGGAACCTGCTGACGGTGAGCCGGACCGGCAGGCTGGTACAACCGGAGTTGGCCAGTGCACGCAGACCCACCCTGCCCGTGGTGAACGTGGAGTCAGTGACATCGACGGCCCACGGCGACGGCTCGTCGAGTGCAGAGCGCCACGCCTTGACCCGGATACGGGCACCCTCACGACGCACCCGGATCGTCCAGTCCGTTTCCGCCGGTACGCCGGTGGCGAGGGTGAGCGCCGCGGTCAGCTGGGTCACGGTGTCGGCGACCTCCTTCTCGACCCGTAGCTCAACGTTGCCGGAGGTGAGGAACGACAGTCGCGCCCGGTAGTTGTTGTGGGTGTCCTGGTATCCGAAGGACAGCGCGTACGAACAGGCCTGACCCGTGGGTACCTTGTCGAACCGGGCGACGGAGCGCACATCGACATGGTTCGCGCTCCGTGGGTCAGCAGCGCGACACGCCGACCGCCGGAGGTGACCTCGGTCCTGGCAGGGCTTCCCGCCAGCACGGTGGCGGTCAGTGGCTCACTGAGTGTCACCTGGGTGAAGTAGGAGGCGTCCAAAGGCGCCAGGGTGACCGAGGAACGAGCCGTGGTCAGATCCGCCGAGGCCGCCAGTGGTGCGACAGCGGGCGACGTCTCGGCGCCGTGGGATGTACCGGCGGCAAGACCGGTGAACGGGACGGACGCAGCAGACGCTGCGAACGCAGCAAGCAGGCTGCGTCGGGATGTGTGCGACATGCCCATCATGATCGCCCCCTCGCGGGTATCCCTGTCCATCGCCGACGCAGCGTCCTGGTCGGCGGCTTCACCGACAGGCTCCCCCTGAGCCGGCCGTGAAACCATCGTTTTTGGCCGAGGCCGGAACGCCGCGTACCTTCTGACCATGAACAGGCGACTGCAAAGGAACGTGGTGCTCGTTGCCGCCGGCGCGGTTGTTGCCGCGGCCCTGGCGAAAGAGCTGCGCAAACCGTCGGAGTCGCGGACCTGGACGGGGCGCATCGTTGGACTGCCCTACGACTTCCGGCGGCCCACACCGGAGAAGATCGTCCGCGAGTTCTGGGATCCGGACAGCGACGCCTTCTTCACACCGCATGCGTTCGGCGTCGGATATGGGGTGAACCTGGCCCGGGTGGCCCGGGAACTGCGTCGGTCTCCTTGACCGGGTTCCGGTGACGACGGGCGGGTGCCACGGTTGATGACGGACGTCGGCCCGCCACAGGATCCGATGAAGACCGGGGGACGGCCGCGCGTCCGGCTCGGTGTCGTGACGAAAGGCCCTCAGCTCTCTCAGCTTTGCGAGTGGTCCGGTTTCCGCGAACCGGTGTGTCGCGGTGAGCCCTCTGGTGGGCGTCAGCCGGGTGGGGGAGGGTGGAAGGCATGGCGGACCCGCCGGACCATCCGTTGTGGAAGAAGGGACTCCCCATGTCCGTCGACACGCAGCAGGCCCCCGCCCGGCTCTCCGACGAAGAGCTGAGGACGCTGGACGCCCACTGGCGCGCCGCGAACTATCTGGCCGTCGGCCAGATCTACCTCATGGCCAACCCCCTGCTGACCGAGCCACTGCGCCCCGAGCACGTCAAACCGCGGCTGCTGGGCCACTGGGGCACCTCTCCCGGGCTGAACCTGGTGCACACCCACCTCAACCGTGTCATCAAGGCCCGCGGCCTGAACGCCTTGTGCATCTGGGGGCCGGGCCACGGCGGGCCTGCCGTGGTCGCCAACTCCTGGCTGGAGGGCTCGTACTCCGAGACCTACCCGGACATCACGCGGGACGCGGCCGGCATGGGACGGCTGTTCAAGCAGTTCTCGTTCCCCGGCGGAGTGCCCAGCCACGTAGCGCCCGAGACCCCCGGATCCATCCACGAGGGCGGCGAACTGGGCTACTCCCTGTCGCACGCCTACGGCGCCGCCCTGGACAACCCCGACCTGCTGGTCGCCTGCGTCGTCGGCGACGGCGAGGCGGAGACCGGCCCGCTGGCCGCCTCGTGGCACTCCAACAAGTTCCTGGACCCGGTGCACGACGGCGCCGTCCTGCCGATTCTCCACCTCAACGGCTACAAGATCGCCAACCCGACGTTGCTCGCCCGGCTCCCCGAAACGGAACTCGACGCGCTCCTCAATGGGTATGGACACGACCCGATCCACGTCACCGGCGACGACCCTGCCGCCGTCCACCGCTCCATGGCCGGCGCCATGGACAGCGCGCTGCACCGCATCGCCGCAATCCAGCGCGCCGCCCGCGAGGACGGCGCCACCGAGCGCCCCCGCTGGCCCGTGATCGTGCTGCGCACCCCGAAAGGCTGGACCGGGCCGGCCGAGGTCGACGGCCTGCCGGTCGAAGGCACCTGGCGCGCCCACCAGGTCCCGCTGGCTGCCGTCCGCGACAACCCCGACCACCTGCGGCAGCTGGAGGCATGGCTGCGCTCCTACCGCCCGGAGGAACTGTTCGACGAACACGGCCGCCCCCGTCCCCGGGTGCTGGCCTGCATTCCCGAAGGCGACCGCCGGCTCGGCGCCACCCCGCACGCCAACGGCGGACTGCTGCTGCGCGAACTCCCCCTGCCGCCGCTCGAGACGTACGCCGTCGAAGTCGACAAGCCCGGAGCGACCCTCCACGAACCCACCCGCGTCCTGGGCGACCTGCTCGAACACGTCATGCGGTCCACCGCCGACCGGCGCGACTTCCGTCTGGTCGGCCCCGATGAGACCGCCTCCAACCGCCTCCAGGCCGTCTACGCGGCCAGCGGCAAGGCGTGGCAGGCCGAGACCCTGCCCGTGGATGAATTCCTGGACCGGCACGGCCGGGTGATGGAGATCCTTTCCGAACACACCTGCCAGGGCTGGCTGGAAGGCTACCTGCTGACCGGCCGGCACGGGCTGTTCTCCTGCTACGAGGCGTTCGTGCACATCGTCGACTCGATGGTCAACCAGCACATCAAATGGCTGCGCGTCACCCGACGGCTGCCCTGGCGGGCCCCCGTCGCCTCCCTCAACTACCTGCTCACCTCGCACGTGTGGCGGCAGGACCACAACGGCTTCTCCCACCAGGACCCCGGTTTCGTCGACCACGTCCTCAACAAGAGCCCCGAGGTGGTACGGGTCTACCTGCCGCCGGACGCCAACACCCTGCTGTCCGTCGCGGACCACGCGCTGCGCAGCCGCGACTACGTGAACGTGATCGTCGCCGGAAAGCAACCCTGCTTCGACTGGCTGTCGATGGACCAGGCCAAGGTCCACTGCGCGCGCGGCGCCGGCATCTGGGACTGGGCCGGCACCGAGGACGGCACCCGTGAACCGGACGTGGTCCTCGCCTGCGCGGGCGACGTCCCGACCCAGGAGGTGCTGGCCGCCGCCCAGCTGCTGCGCCGGCACCTGCCAGAGGTGGCGGTGCGCGTGGTGAACGTCGTCGACATCGCCCGCCTGCTGCCGAGTGAGGAACACCCGCACGGGATGGGTGACTTCGAGTACGAAGGCCTGTTCACCGCCGACAAGCCGGTGATTTTCGCCTACCACGGCTACCCGTGGCTGATCCACCGGCTCGCCTACCGGCGCACCGGGCACCGGAACCTGCACGTGCGCGGCTACAAGGAGATCGGCACCACGACCACCCCGTTCGACATGGTGGTGCGCAACGACCTGGACCGCTACCGGCTGGTCATGGACGTCATCGACCGCGTCCCGGGGCTCGCCGTTCGCGCCGCCGTCGTGCGCCAGCGGATGGAGGACGCCCGGCTGCGCCACCACGACTGGATCCGGGAGCACGGCACCGACCTGCCCGAGGTCGCCGACTGGACCTGGGACGGCTGACCGGACTGGTCTGACGATGGTGTGGCCGTGTGCCGGGAACTGCGCTCGCGGATGCCGGAGCTGCCCTGCTCGAGCCACGGACGCCGCGGGGCCTCAACGACCCTCTGCGAATCCCGTATCACGCGCGCCGGCGGCCTTGGCGCGCGTCGAACTCGGCCCAGGCACGGTCCCACTGCACCCCGCGGCGCCTGTCCAGTCGTAGCCGGGCGGCCCACCAGACGCCCACCACCAGCGCGCCCGTGCCCGCTGCCGAGGCCGCACCGAGGGTGGCTCCTTCTGTTCCGGCCTGGTTGGGGGTGGCCGGCGCGGGCTGGATACGGCCGACGTCGTCGAGCCACACCGTGGTGGGAGAGCCGGCCTTGCTGCCCGCTGCCACGAAGGCGGTGTCGGACCTGGGGGAGCCGCCGGGCGTTGTCCACCGTACGGTCGCTCGCACGCGGCTGTCGGTCGCCGCCAGGGAGAACCGTGACAGCGGCGGGGGAGCGTCCTCGACGAGGTGCGCGGTGACCCGATGCAGTCCTCGGGCCTGGTCGAGCGCTGAGCGCTCGGCGACACCAGCCGTCACGACGCTCACAGCCATGGTGCTGCCCGCGCCGCACGACCCGCGGCCTCTACTCGCGCATCGGGGGACTGTCGGCCCACAGAGAAGGGCTGATCGGCCGCCGCGCTGTTCCGCCCCGACTCCGCATGCTGATCAGCGACCGATCCGGAGGTATTCCGTGTACTACTGCAATCAGCCCCCGTGTGGTTGTCTCCGCCGTCCCCCGTCACGGGTGCTGTGCACGGTCCGGGCCGGTCACCGTTCGGCCGCCCACCTCGTCTGCCCTGACTCCAGGGCGGCCGGACACAGCCTCAAGGCGCCGGGAAGGGCTGCGCGATGAGCGCCGCCGCCCGTGCCATCCGCCACCAGCGGCACGACGTGGGGGAGCGGCCGTTCATCGTCATCTGGGAGTCCACCCGGGCCTGCCCGCTGGCCTGCCTGCACTGCCGAGCCGAGGCCGTGCCCGACCGCGACCCGCGGGAGCTGGACACCGCCGCCGCTCAGGACCTGCTGCGTCAGGTGGCCGCCTTCGGACAGCCTGCCCCGCTGTTCGTGATCACCGGCGGTGACCCGTTCCAGCGCCCCGACCTGACCGAGCTCATTGCCTACGGCAGGGAAGTCGGGGTCCGGGTCGCGATCTCCCCCTCTGGCACCCCGACGCTGACCGATGAGCGATTGCGCGCCGTGCACGCTGCGGGTGCGTCCGGGCTGTCGCTCAGCCTGGACGGCTCCACCGCCGAACTGCACGACACCTTTCGCGGGGTGCCCGGGGTGTTCCGCTGGACCCTGGACGCTCGGGACACTGCGCGTCGCCTCGGCATGAAGGTGCAGATCAACACGACGGTCGCCCGGCACAACCTGTACGACCTCCCCGACATCGTCCGCCTGGTCGCCGAGCACGGCGCGATGCTGTGGAGTGCCTTCTTCCTCGTGCCCACCGGCCGCGGCCGCACCCTCGGCGCACTGACCCCCGCCGAGGCCGAGGACGTCCTCAACTTCGTCTACGACGTGGGCCTGACCGTGCCCGCCAAGACCACCGAAGCCCACCACTTCCGCCGCGTCGCCCTGCAACGCCAGGTCCTCGCGAACAGCGGCGACGACCATGTGGCTGTGCTCGGACTCGGGCCGCTGTACCAGGAACTGCACAAGCGGGCCGTCGAGTTGGGCCTTGACGCCGGAGCGCGCCGGGTGCGGCGCCCGCCACTGGACGTCAACGCGGGCCGCGGCTTCGTCTTCGTCTCGCACACCGGCACCGTGCACCCCAGCGGCTTCCTGCCCCTGGGTGCCGGAAACGTACGCGAGATGCCGCTGACCGGTATCTACCGCGCCTCGGACCTGTTCACCGGGCTGCGAGATGCCGACCGGCTGGGCGGCCGGTGCGGGCGCTGCGAGTTCCGCCGGGTCTGCGGCGGCTCGCGGTCCCGTGCCTACGGCGTCACCGGCGACCCCTACGCCGAGGAGCCGTGGTGCGGCTACCAGCCCGGCTCCTTCCCGCACCAGCGGGAACTGGCCGCGCTGCTGTCCCGCGCCGGCAACGAGGAACCGCCTGTTCGCCCCTGTCAGACCGCCGCTTCCCCCGAGGCCGGCCACTACTCCTTCGTCGACCACGACATGCGTCACGCCGAAGCCGGGGCCATGGGAATGGTGGAGGTGAGCGGCTGATGGACACCGTCGACCTGTGGTCCCTGGTGCGGTTCGTGCACGTGGCCGGCGCCGCCCTGTGGGTCGGCGGCCAACTGGCCCTGTCCCTGGTGATCCTGCCGCTGGCCCGCCACCTGCTCGCACGTGAGGCAAAGGACCGCTTCACCGCTGCGGCGGGCCGCCGGTTCGGGATGTTGACCGGGGCGGTGTTCCTGCCCGCGCAGCTGGCCACCGGCTGGGCCCTGGCCTGGCACAAGGGTGTCACCTGGGCCTCGCTCGCCGAACCCGGCTACGGCCGTACCCTCGCGGCCAAACTCGCCCTGTTCGCGGTGGTGATGGCTGCCGCGGGCGGCCACGGCATCGCCCACGCCAAGGGCCGCGCCGAACTTGCCCGGATACTGGCGGTCGTCTCCCTCGTCGGCTCGCTCGGCGTCGTCCTGCTGGCCACCGCCCTGCCCGTCACCTGACCCGCGGCCACGACGAAAGAAAGATGGAGGCATCATGCGTACCCGAACTCGGCTGGACGCGGCCATCGTGGAGTCGCTCCTGGCGGCTGCCGTGGCAGCCCCGTCGATCCACAACACACAGCCCTGGCGCTTCCGCCTGGACCCCGACAGCCAGGTACTGGAGGTCCATTCGGCCCCGGAGCGAACACTGCCGCTGACCGACCCGATGCACCGCGCCCAGTATCTGTCCGTGGGCGCCGCGGTCTTCAACCTCCGCCTCGCCGCCGTGCACCAGGGCCGGCGGCCGGAGGTGAGACTGCTGCCGGATCCACGCGAACCAGGGCTGCTGGCCACCGTACGACTGACCGGTTCACTCGACGCGGACGACCAGTCGTCGGACTCTGGCCTCTATGAGGCCATCGCGCGGCGGCACACCAGCCGGATGCCGTTCACCGGCCGACCGGTGCCCGAGCCGATCGTGGCGGAGATGGCGTCGGCCGCGCACGCTGCCGGCGCACGCCTGCACGTGCCGGGCATCACCGGAACACGGCGGCTGCTGCGCCTGACCGCCGCAGCCGAGGCACGCAACCACGCCCACCTGGATCGCACCGCCGAAACCCGCACCTGGATCACCGCCCCGGGAGCAGACACCCCCTACGGCATCCCGGTCACAGCCCTCGGCCCGCCCGACGCGGCCGCGCGGATGCCGATGCGGGACTTCACCTGCGCGCTGCCCGCCCTCCGCCGGCCCGCCCTGTGGTTCGAGCGCCACGTCCAGGTTGCCCTGCTGTCAACGTCCCACGACCGGCGGGAGGACTGGCTGCGGGCGGGTCAGGCCCTGCAGTACGTCCTGCTCACGGCGACCGCCCACGGGCTGCGCACGTCACTCCTGCACCAGGCCATGGAATGGCCCGACCTGCGGGCGGCGACCGGCCTCCCGGGACACAAGCGGTGTCATCCGCACATGCTGATCAGGTTCGGCTACGGACCGGACGGCGGCCGCACCCCGCGAACGCCCGGGCACTTCCCTGTTCGTCCCGCAGCATCACCCGCCACGGATACCGAAACGAGCTGACGTGGTGTCTTCCGGTGCCGTCTCGGACCGACCGGCACCTGGGGGGTGCGTCCCCAGCCCCGCGACACCGCCTCCCATGTGCCGGTCGGTCCGAGGAAAGCGGCGGACAGGCCGCACCCGTCCGCCGCGAAGACGACCTGTCGGCGAGTTCCGCGTCCGGCTGTGCCTCACTGCGTGCTGAGGGCTCCCCTGAGCTCGCGTCCGGTGACCAGCTCGGATTCGATCCGTACGAACACCTTGTCCCGTAGGGGCATCCAGGAGGTGGGGCCGGTCTGCGACAGCCGCTCGTGCTCGGCGGGATCGGTCACCACGGTGGCCCGTCCGGTGACGACCACACTCCAGCCGGACCGGGTCGCCGCGTCGAAATCGTCCGCCTCGAAGGCGACTACGACGCCGTTGATGGCGTGTACGAGGTCGGAGGCCGGCGATGTGCACAGCAGGACGGAGGCGCCCGTGTCCAGGGAGAAGTTGATGGGGAGGACTGCGGGCAGCGCCTGTCGGGTGTAGACCACGCGGCCGACCGGCACCTTGGTCAGGAGGCGCAGGCACTCCTGCCGGTCGAGGGCGCGAAAGACGTCGTTCGGGGACATCAGGTCATCGTCCCGGTGGGTACCGGGAAGAGGGTAGGGCCGGTCGGCCCTTTATTTTTGCGTCCCGGCAGGAGCGGGTTGCTGCCGCGCGGTCGCAGGAGTCGCGCGGGGCGGTCCGGGGCACGGTTCCCAGGATGTGCGGGCGGCCGGATCCGACCTTGAGGACCCTTCGCCTGGCCGTAGGGACGCATGGCCCATGTCGTTCGGGCGCCCGGATCTCGACAGTGGCTGTGCGGCGTCCGATCTGTGGGGCAGGGAACTGTGGTTCCCATTCGCCCCCGCGCCGCCGACCTGACGTGAGAGGGAAGTGACGGACGTCATGGTCCAGCCGACGACGGAAAGCGAGAGGCCGGTCCCGGGCGCGCCGGTGCCCGGCCGGGCATGGCTGATGCTGGCCCTGGCCACCATCGGCTTTGCCGTCAACTTCTGGGCGTGGGCGCTGCTGAGCCCGCTCGGCCCGCGCTTCAAGGACAGCCTGGAGCTGTCGTCGTTTCAGCAGTCGTTGCTGGTGGCGGTGCCGGTGGTGGTCGGCTCTTTGGGCCGTATCCCGGTGGGCGCGCTGACCGACCGGTTCGGCGGGCGGGTGATGTTCCCGGTCGTGTCGGCGGTCACCATCGTTCCGGTCCTCTACCTCGGTGTGGCCGGACACTCCTCGCTGACCGCGCTGCTGGTCGGCGGGTTCTTCCTCGGTATAGGCGGCACCGCCTTCGCCGTCGGGGTGCCCTTCGTGAACGCCTGGTTCCCGCCGCAGCGGCGGGGTCTGGCCATCGGCGTGTTCGGCGCCGGCATGGGCGGCACCGCGATCAGCGCCCTGACCACTGTGAAGCTGGTCGACGCGCACAGCATGGCGACCCCGTTCCTGATCACCGCGGCGGTGCTCACCGTGTACGCCGTGGTCGCGGCGCTCCTGTTGCGCGACGCGCCCGGACGCACGGTGCCGACCGAGCCGCTGGCCCGCCGTCTGGCTGCCACCGCCCGGCTGGGCATCACCTGGCAGGCATCCGCGCTGTACGCGGTGGCCTTCGGCGGCTACATCGCCTTCTCTGTCTACCTGCCCACCTACCTCAAGACCGGCTACGGGCTGCCCCAGGCCGACGCCGCGAACCGCATGGCCGGGTTCGTCCTGCTGGCGGTGGCGATGCGCTCGATCGGTGGCTGGCTGTCGGACCGGCTGGGCCCTGTGCGGGTGTTGGCCGCGTCGCCGGCCGTGGTGGCCGCCGGGGCTGTGGTGCAGTCGTTCACCCCGTCGCTGGCCCCGGTGGGCACCATCGCGTTCCTTGCCATGGCCGGCGCGCTCGGCGCGGGCAGCGGGGCGACCTTCGCCCTGGTGGCCCTGCGGACCCCGGCGAACAAGGTCGGCTCGGTCACCGGCGTGGTCGGCGCCGCGGGCGGCCTGGGCGGTTTCGTGCCACCGCTGGTGATGGGCTCGCTGTACGGGGAGTACGGGAGCTATGCGGCCGGCCTCGCCCTGCTTGCGATCGTGGCCGCCGCGGCGCTGGGCTACACCCTCAGCGGTGTCCGCTCCGCCGTCCAGCCCCGCGACGCCGCCTCCCATGGGCCGGCCGGTCTGAATCGAGCGCGCCGACCGGCCTCCTGAGGACAGCGACAGTTCTCACGCCGGGTCGACCTGACAGGCCCTGTCCTCAGGGAAGTTCGGCCCTATTGGAGACCACGGCGCCACCGGCACGCTCGATGTGCCGGCCGGATCCGCATGGCGGACCCCGGCTGTGACGGTGAGCGCCGTCACCCTGCATACCCGCATTGCAAAGGAGAGCCATGCTTTCGCCCGAGTCGGCCGCCGTCATTCGCGCCACCCTTCCCGCCGTCGGAGGGGCGCTGGACGAGATCACGGCGCGTTTCTACAGCAGCATGTTCGCCGAGCAGCCCGAGCTGCTGGACGGGCTGTTCAACCGCGGCAACCAGGCCAGCGGCGAGCAGCGTCGCGCCCTGGCAGGGTCCATCGCGTCGTTCGCCCAGGCGCTACTGGCCGACCCCGACACCCGCCCGGACGCGCTGCTTGCGCGGATCGCCCACAAGCATGCGGCGCTCGGCGTCACCGAGGACCAGTACACGATCGTCCACAGGTACCTCTTCCGTGCCATCGGCGACGTGCTCGGCGAAGCCGTCACTCCGGAGGTGGCGGCCGCATGGGACGAGGTGTACTGGCTGATGGCCGGCGCCCTCATAGCCCAGGAGGCTCGCCTCTACCAGGAAGCGGAGGTCGACCCGCGCAAGCCGTGGCGGCAATGGACCGTCGTGGAGCGGCGTGAGGAGACCCCGGACGTGGCATCGTTCCTGCTGCGCCCGGCCGACGGCGGCCCCGTGCCCCCGGCCCGCGCCGGCCAGTACGTCAGCGTCAAGGTCCTCATGCCCGACGGCATCCACCAGACCCGCCAGTACAGCCTGTCCAACGCCCCTGGCGACGGGCTGCGGCGCATCACCGTCAAGCGGGTGGTGAGCGTTGCCGAGGCTCCCGAGGGTGAGGTGTCCAACCAACTGCACCGCACCGTAAGGGCCGGCGATGAGCTCACCCTGTCGGCTCCGTTCGGTGATGTGGTCCTCGACGACGCCGACAGCTCGCTGGTACTGGTGTCCGCCGGCATCGGCTGCACCCCCATGGTGGCCATGCTCGAACACCTCGCTGCCACCGGCTCGACCCGCCCGGTCCATTTCCTGCACGCCGAACGGACCCCGGCCGACCACGTCCTGCGTGCCGACACCCGCCGCCTTGTGGAGCAACTGCCCGATGCGCGGGCAGAGTTCTGGTACGAACAGGACGCAACGGAGGAACCCGGTTCTCGTAAGGGCCTGATGGACCTCGAAGGCCTGGACCTGCCCGCTGACGCTGACGTGTACCTGTGCGGCTCACTCCCCTTCATGCGCGCCGTCCGTACCCAACTCCTCCAGGCCGGTACCTCCGCGCGCCGGATCCGCTACGAGGTCTTCGGCCCTGACCTGTGGCTGGCCCACGCCGAGGGCTGAATCGTCCGGCAACCGGCCGCTTCACCTCTCCTGGTGGATCCCTGATCGCTCCGGCGGCGGGCATCACCGCCGCCACCCGCTTGCCCACCGGCCAGGGCGTGTTTCGAAAGTCCCCCCGGCCCGCCCTACGGGCGGACGACGCTCTTTCGGAACACGCCCTGCCAGTGCACCTCGAAGCGCCGGCAGTTGGCCATCACAAGCTCCGGACCGTGCTGTCCCACCCGGCCGGGATCCGCCGCACGGACCATGGGCATCCTCGGTTCGGTGCCCCACGGAAAAGTCACACAGCCGACGGGACGACCCACTCGACAACGGTGCCACTCGGTTGGTTCGAGGACAGGCCGAATGTGCCGCCCATCTCCTCCGCGCGCCTGCGGAGGTTGGCCAGACCGCTGCGGCGGGTGACCACCGGGTCGATCCCGCGGCCGTTGTCGGCCACGCGCAGCTGCAGGGCGGCATCGGTGACCTCGACGCTGACGTCGACGGTGGTGGCGTGCGCGTGCCGGGCGGCGTTGGACAGGGTTTCGCCGAGCACGGCCAGCAACTGCTCGGTCTGTTCGGCGGACACGGCCGTGTCCAGCAACCCGGTCATGCGCAGCGCCGGGGCAAAGCCGAGCGATTCGGTGGCCCGTTCGGTGGCCGCCACCAGTTGGGCGCGCAGCCCGCTGCCGCGCCGGGTCCGATCGTGCTCGCGCAGGCCGTAAATGGTGGATCGGATGATCTTGATGGTGTCGTCCAGGTCGTTCACAACCCGCTGGATCCGCTCGCCGACCTGCGGCCGGTCGGCCACCCGGCCCAGCGTGGACTGCAGCGACAGCGCGCCGGCGAACAACCGCTGGATGACCAGGTCATGCAGGTCCCGAGCAATCCTGTCGCGGTCATTGAGCACGAGCATGCGCTCCGTGTCCCGCCGGTGCTCAGCGACGTCCAAGGCCAGCGCGGCCTGGTTGCCGAAACCGGTGACCATGTCGACCACGGCGTCGGTGAAGAAAGAGCTGCCCGGTACGTTGGCCACCTGCAGCACCCCGCGGACGTGCTCCCGGGTGCCGAGCGGTACGAAGAACGCCGGCCCCAGCTTCACCACCGAGGCGCTGCCACCCTCGGCACGCGGGTCGGCACTCACGGCATCACTGGTGATCGTCTCCCCGGACGTGAAGACCTTCGCGGCCAGCGCCGCGGCGGGCAGCACCAGCCCGCGTACCTCCTCGGCCGACGTTCCCGAGGCGGCCTCGATGACCAACTCGCCGCGGTCCCCGACCGGCACCCCCAAGGTGACCAGGTCCGCACCGGCCATCTCCCGCACGGTGGCCGTGACGGACTCCAGCACCGCGGCGGGCTCCGTACCGGACAGCAGGCTACGGGTGAGCTCGTTGCTGGCCGCAAGCCACCGCTGCCGGCGGTGTGCGTCCTCATACAGCCTGGCGTTGTCGATCGCCACACCGGCCGCCGCGGCCAGGGTCCGCAGCACCGCCTCGTCATCGGCGTCGAACTCCGCGCCGCCCTGCTTGTTGGTCAGGTACAGGTTGCCGAACACCTGCCCGCGGACCCGGATAGGAGCGCCCAGGAAACCGGTCATCGGCGGGTGCCCGGACGGGAAGCCCACGGACGCGGGATGCTCGGCCAGGTTCGCCAGGCGCAGCGGCTCCGGGTGACGTATGAGCAGCCCGAGGATCCCCGCGCCGCGCGGGTAGTGTCCGATCCGGGCGACGGTCTCCTCGTCGATGCCGACCGTGAGGAACTGCTTGATCGTGCCTTCCTCGCCCAGCACGCCGAGTGCCCCGTACTGGGCGTCGACCAGCGAGACCGCCGACTCCACGATCCGGCGCAGCACCACTTCCAGGTCCAGGTCGGAGCCGACCGCCAATACGGCGTCCAGCAGGGTGTGCACCCGGTCCCGGGCCCCCCGCACCTGTGCTACCTGCTGCTGCAGGTCCTCCAGCAGTGCATCCAGCCGCAGCTGAGGAGACATCCCGGATGTCTCCACCTCACGCGAATCCTGCGCGCGCTCGTCCACCACAGCTCCCTTACCGTCTCGCCCGCCCACCCCACAGGATGCCCGACGGGCCGAGCCTGTTCTACGGCACCCTGGAGGGCAGCGAGGGCAGTGCTCAGGAAGGGCGGGCAGATGGGGATTGTCCCATGGCCGGGCCCGGTGGCCCGGCCGAGACGTGGATCAGAGCTGTCGTTCAGGGCGCCTGAGCGGGCGTCGTACAGGGGAGAGCCGGGTGACATCCAGGCACCCCGGACATCGCACGCCGGGCGTCCGGCCGTGCTGTCGGAGGCGGCTTGTATCCTGCACGCATTCGACGATCGGACGATCACGGATACGCGCATGCGGGCACGGGGCGGGCGTCCAGGGGCGGGAGCGCGGGGATTTCGATGAGTGGCGCACATCCGATACAAAGCCATGGACCGGGCCTCTCGGTCGGCGCGCGCATCATCGCGGGGGCCGTCCTCGCCGCGATCGGGGTCGTCGGCGCCTGGCTCCAGCACGACGCTCCCGGCCGGAGTGCGGAGCCGCGTACGGAGTTCACCGCGGACAACCCGCCCGCCGGTCTGCCCACCGCGCTCACCACCGGCCAGCACCTCCACTGGTCCAGCTGCACCTCGCCGCCCACCGCGCGCACGGGCTACGACTGCGCCACCATGAAGGCCCCCCTCGACTACCGGAAACCGGACGGCAGGACGATCGACGTCTCCTTGATCCGCCGCAAGGCCACCGGCCCGAACGCCCGGCGCATCGGCTCGCTCGTCCTCAACTTCGGCGGCCCCGGCGTGTCCGGCGTGAGCGGACTGCCCGAACTCCTCAACCAGTACGAGCCGCTCCTCGACCGCTACGACCTGGTCTCCTTCGACCCGCGCGGCGTCGGCGCGACCATCCCCGTGCGATGCGGGAAGACCGCGGAAGACACCGGCTACGACGGGGCCGACGCCTGCGCCGAGCACTCCGGGGCGCTCCTCCCGTACATCGGCACCTCGCACACCGCGCGCGACCTCGACCTGATGCGCTACCTCCTCGGCGACGAGCGGCTGCACTACTTCGGCGTCTCGTACGGAACGGCGCTCGGCGCGGTCTACGCCCACCTGTACCCGTCGCACGTCGGACGGCTGGTCCTCGAAGCGTCTGTCGATCCGACCGAGGACCTCGACGAGAAGCAGGTGTCGCAGGTCAAGGCGGTCCAGGCGGCGTTCGACCGGTTCGCCGCGCATTGCGCGGCCCGTATCCGCCACTGCCCGACCGGCGACGGGCCCGAGGAGGCCGCGCGGCGCATGGCGCGCCTGGCCGACCGCCTGAAGAAGAAGCCCGCCCCGGCCGGCGCCGGAAGGAACCTCGACGCCGACGACTTCGCGTACGCCGTCAGCGACCATCTCGACCTCGGCACGGACGGCTGGGCGCCGCTCGCCAAGGCCCTCACCGCGCTGATCGACCACAACGACGGCCGTCCGCTGAGCAAGGGCGCGGACGACATCGGCTCCGCCGACCGCGCTGCGACCCCGCGCGACAACAGCCGCGCCGCCCAGACCGCGATCACCTGCGCGGACTCCAGCCTGCGCCCCGGCTTCGAACGCCTCGACCGGGACGAGGCCCGCATCAAAGCCGCCTCACCCATCTTCGGCGCGGCCTGGTCCACCGGCGTCTACCTCTGCTACGACTGGCCGTTCGACGGCGAGCGCGCCACGCTCCAGGTGAACGCCGACGGCGCTGCCCCCGTCCTAGTGGTCGGCGGCACCGGCGACCCGACCACTCCCTACCCCGGCGCCCGCCACATGGCCCGCGCCCTGGGCGACGGCGTCGGCGTCCTCCTGACGGCCGAGGAGGAGGGCCACGGCACATATCCGCAGAACCGCTGCGTCACGGAGACGGTCGACCACTACCTCCGCACGGGCCGCACCCCGGCCCGGGGGACGGTGTGCCGGGGCAGCATGTCCTGAGGCTCGTACGGATCCGCCGGGCGGCTCGGCAACAGCGCGGGCGTTAGCAACGACCCCTAGAAGATTCATGAAGATCTTGGGGTTCTGGCCCCGCCGCGTGAGCGGCGGGGCCAGACTCGTTTTCGTGGTGATGGGGGAATGGGTCGGGGA
>NZ_JBLVKW010000057.1:0-54371 GCF_048270745.1 Streptomyces sp. NPDC056231
GCTGGGCGAGCTGGACGAGGCGACGCTGAGCGCCGCGCTCTCCGAGGTGCCGCACTGCGCTGTACGCGTGCCGGATCAGGCCTTCTGTCTGGTGCCGCGCATCGACGTCCAGAGCATGTCGCCGACACCGACGACGACCACGGCGCCGATCAGCTGCAGCAGGTGGCGCGTCCAGTCGATGCCCTTGGTTTCATTGACGCCGATCCAGGTCGCGACGGTATTGCCGAGGACGCTGCCGATGATGCCGAAAACGGTCGTCAGCCAGAGCGGGATGTTCTGCTTGCCCGGCAGGATCGCCCTGGCGATCACGCCGAGGACCAGACCCACGATGATTGCCCACAACCAGCCCATGTCGCCTCCTCACGCGGCGCGCTGTCGCGCATGTGCGCCCAGTCTCGGCCCATCCGCGGCGCTCCGCATGCCGGACGGGTCTGTCCGTGCCACGGGGGTGCGGTTGTGCGTGAATACGGCGTGCCCCGGTCTCGAACCCGCCGGAGGCCGGGCGTACCGTGGGAGCGGCTCGCAAAGAGCCTTCGGGGAAGGGTGGTGGAACGTGATGTGGAAGCAGAGCGGGGCTGAGGTCTTCCGGATCACGGGAGCGCGGCAGAGCCTTGCGGACGATGTGCGTGGCAGGCAGCGCCGCTATGTGATCTCGATGTCCGTACGGACGGTCTCGGTGATCTTGGCCGCAGTGCTGTGGAACATCGAGCGGCCTGTGGCCATCGTGGCGCTCGTCCTGGGTGCCCTGCTTCCGTACGTCGCCGTCGTCATCGCCAACGCGGGCCGGGAAGCGCCTCCTTCGCTGCCCTCCACCTTCGTTCTGCCGCCCGCGCGGCCGATGCTCGATGCCGCCCCGACGGCCGGTCCCGCGAAATCCGGACCGGCGGCCGACCGGGCCCCCGGCGGGGCGGAACCGCATGAGCACAGTTGAGCGCACAGCACACCTGTGGCCTCAAGGAAAGCTCAGACCAATCATGCAGTTCAGGTGCACCGCACCCCGGTCCGCGTGACATACTGCCTACGCGCTCCGCATCCCCCGTCGGAGCGACAGACCGACGCCGGGCAGCTCCCCCCGTGGCTGCTCGGCGTCGCTTTTTCTCCGTCTCTCGCAGGGCCCTAGGGTTGAGTCCGTGAACTCCCCCGAACATGCCGCCGAGAGCGCTGCCACCGCACCGATCTGTTCCGCCAAGGGCTGCCGTGCGGCCGCCGTATGGGTGCTGGCCTGGAACAATCCGAAGCTGCACACCCCCGAGCGCCGTAAGACCTGGCTGGCCTGTGACGAGCACCGGGAGCATCTCTCCTCGTTCCTGGGGGTTCGAGGTTTCCTGAAGGATGTCGTGACACTGGCGGAGTGGGAGTCCTCGGCCGAGGGGCGCTGAGGACCGTCAGCCGCCGATCGCCGACATCGGGCGGTCGGGCTGCAGGAACGACGGGTCGTCCAGACCGGATCCGGCCTTTTTCCCCCACATCGCGACACGCCAGAGCCGGGCGATCTCCTCGTCCGGGGCATCGGACCGCAGCGCGCCGCGCAGATCGGTCTCCTCGCGGGCGAACAGGCAGGTCCGCACCTGGCCGTCGGCGGTGAGCCGGGTGCGATCGCAGGCCCGGCAGAACGGGCGGGTGACGGAGGCGATGACGCCGACCCGGTGGGGTCCGCCGTCGACGAGCCAGCGCTCGGCGGGGGCGGAGCCGCGCTCCTCCTCGCCCTCGGCGGTGAGGGCGAAGCGGGTGCGCAGCGAGGCGAGGATGTCGCCTGCCGTGATCATGCCGTCGCGCTTCCAGCCGTGCTGGGCATCGAGCGGCATCTGCTCGATGAAGCGGAGCTCGTATCCGTGCTCCACGGCCCAGGCGAGCAGGTCGGGGGCCTCGTCCTCGTTGAGCCCCGGCATCAGCACGGCGTTGACCTTGACCGGGGTGAGGCCCGCGTCATGGGCGGCTTCGAGGCCTGCCAGCACGTCGTGGTGGCGGTCGCGGCGGGTGAGGGTCTTGAAGACGTCGGGGCGCAGGGTGTCCAGGGAGACATTGACCCGGTCCAGTCCGGCGGACCTGAGAGCGGCCGCCGTGCGCTTCAGCCCGATGCCATTGGTCGTCAGCGACAGCTTCGGGCGGGGCGTCATCGCCGCGCACTGCTCGACGATGGAGACGAGGCCGGGGCGCAGCAACGGCTCGCCGCCGGTGAAGCGGACGTCCGTGATTCCCAGCTGGGTGACGGCGATACGGACGAGCCGGACGATCTCGTCGTCGCTCAGCAGGTCCGGCTTGGCCAGCCACTGCAGTCCCTCTTCGGGCATGCAGTAGGTGCACCGGAGGTTGCAGCGGTCGGTCAGCGAGACGCGCAGGTCGGTGGCGACCCGGTCGTAGGTGTCGATGAGCATGGTGGCCCCCTCCCCCGGTGGATCCCGGTAGCGGATCTGACTCACTCGAGACTACGCGAGACCTGTGACAGGCAGGTGGCCCGATTGCCACGAGGTACGGCGCGGCCGCGTCGTAGGACTCTACGACGCGGCCGCGGGAACAGCGTGGTGCGTGGCTCGCCCTTCGATTGGCTCCTTCTCGTCAGTGGGCACCGACGCCGGTGAGGGACTTGACCTCCAGCTCGGCGTACTTGCCCTGGTCCGGCTCCTCCTTCGAGAGGAGGGAGCCGAGCCAGCCGAGCAGGAAGCCCAGCGGGATGGAGATCAGGCCGGGGTTCTCCAGCGGGAACCAGGCGAAGTCGACGCCCTTGAACATCGATGTCTTCGCGTTGCCGGAGACGACCGGCGAGAAGAGCACCAGGATCACGGAGCAGGCCAGACCGCCGTAGATCGACCAGAGGGCGCCCTGGGTGGTGAACCGCTTCCAGAAGAGGCTGTAGAGAAGGGTCGGGAGGTTGGCAGAGGCGGCCACCGCGAAGGCGAGAGCCACCAGGCCGGCGACGTTCATGTCGCGGGCGAAGGCGCCGAGGACGATCGCGACCGCGCCGATGAGGACGGTGGCCCAGCGGGCGGCCCGCATCTCCTCCTTCTCGGTGGCCTTCCCCTTGCGGATGACGTTGGCGTAGATGTCGTGGGCGAAGGAGGACGAGGAGGCGAGGGTGAGGCCCGCGACGACGGCGAGGATCGTGGCGAAGGCGACGGCCGAGATCACGGCGAGCAGCACCGCTCCGCCGGTCGTGCCGACCCCGCCGAGGTATTCGGCGAGCTGCGGGGCCGCGGCGTTGCCGGCCGGGTTCTTCGCCCTGATCTCGTCCGGGCCGATGAGCGCCGCGGCGCCGAACCCGAGCGCGATCGTCATCAGGTAGAACGCACCGATGATGCCGATGGCCCAGTTCACCGACTTACGGGCGGCCTTGGCGGTCGGGACGGTGTAGAAGCGGATCAGGATGTGCGGGAGTCCGGCGGTGCCGAGGACCAGGGCGATGCCGAGGGAGAGAAAGTCCAGCTTCGAGGTGCCGGTGGCACCGTACTTGAGGCCGGGCTCCAGGAACGCCGCTCCGTGGCCGCTCTTCTCGGCGGCCGTGCCCAGCAGGTCGGAGACGTTGAAGTCGAACTTGAGCAGCACCAGGAAGGTCATCAGGAGGGCACCCGCGATGAGCAGGACGGCCTTGACCATCTGCACCCAGGTGGTGCCCTTCATGCCTCCGACGGTGACGTACACGATCATCAGGACGCCGACCAGGGCGACGATGAGGATCTTTCCGGCGTCGCTGGTGATGCCGAGGAGCAGCGAGACGAGCACACCCGCGCCCGCCATCTGCGCCAGCAGGTAGAAGATCGAGACGACGATGGTGGAGGCGCCCGCGGCGGTACGGACCGGGCGCTGCCGCATCCGGTAGGCGAGGACGTCACCCATCGTGTAGCGGCCGGAGTTGCGCAGCGGTTCCGCGACCAGCAGCAGGGCCACCAGCCAGGCGACGAGGAAGCCGATCGAGTAGAGGAAGCCGTCGTAGCCGAAGAGGGCGATGGCGCCGGCGATACCGAGGAACGAGGCGGCGGACATGTAGTCGCCGGAGACCGCGAGCCCGTTCTGGAAGGCGGTGAACTGGCGGCCGCCCGCGTAGAAGTCGGAGGCGCTCCTGGTCTGCCGGCCGGCCCAGACGGTGATGCCCAGGGTCGCGGCGACGAAGACCGCGAACAGCGTGATGATCAGCGGCCGGTGCTCGGCGGTGGACGAGGCGGCGAGCTGGATCACGGGGTGCGAGTGGTACGCGGCGCTCATGCGTCGTCCTCCATACGGGACTTGATGGCCTCGGCCTTCGGGTCGAGCTTCGTCGCGGCGTGCCGCGCGTAGAACCAGGCGATGAGGAAGGTGGTGACGAACTGGGCGAGGCCGAACACGAAGGCCACGTTGATGTTGCTGTACACCTTGGTGCCCATGAAGCCGCCGGCGTAGTTCGACAGCAGCACGTAGAGCAGGTACCAGAGCACGAACGCGATGGTCAGCGGGAAGGCGAACGAGCGGTGCGAGTGGCGCAGTTCGGCGAACTCCGGGCTCTCCTGGACCTCGACGAACCGTTCTGTCGTGGGCTGGGCAGGGCCGGTGTCCGGACCGGCCTTGGGCGGCGATGCATCGGTAGCCACGGATTCTCCTCGCGACGCGGGTGCGGTGGTGGGGGTGGTGGGTTTCACAACAGAACCTCGATGTCGGGGGGTTGGTGGTGCGACTCCCCTGACAACGGCACGGAGGGCGCGGCGAAGCGGTTCACCGCGCGTTACTCCTCCTCCACTTCGCCGATCGGTGGCACTCTTCGAACTGAATGTCGTCAATTCATTGATGTGCAGGATGATCAGCGCTAACTTCACCGTTCATGCACACGTCCGGACACACCTCGTGTCCGGCCGGCTGACACGGATGATGTGGAGACCCCATGGCGCATCTGGGATCCAGGCGGACCCGCGCACTGACGCTGCCCGTCGGATTGGCCCTCACTGCCTCGCTCGGCTTCCTGCCGATGAGTGCCGCATCCGCCGCCCCGTCGGACGGACTGCCCACGGCGGCGGTCTCGACGAACGGCCCGAAGCTGTCGTACGTCGTCAACACCACCCCCGTACACAGCACGGGTGTGGTGCGCCGAGCGATAGCCGAGGCCGGCGGGACGATCGTGACGTCGTACGACCGTATAGGCGTGATCGTCGTCCACTCCTCGAACCCCGACTTCGCGAAGACCATTCGCAAGACCCCGGGTGTCGAGTCGGCCGGTGCCACCCGCACCGCCCCGCTCCAGTCCGTCGCCACGACCGAGGAGGGCAGCACCGAGCTGCTGACCGCCGAGGAGGCCGCCAAGGCCGCCGCGGCCGCGGGCCCGGGCCAGGAGCCGCTGGAGCCCAACCAGTGGGACATGCGCGCCATCCAGGCCGACGAGGCCAGCAAGATCAATGACGGCAGCCCCTCGGTCACCGTCGGCGTGATCGACACAGGTGTCGACGACACCCACGTCGACCTCAAGGCGAACTTCTCCAAGGAGCAGTCGGCCAACTGTGTCGGCGGCGTGGCGGACAACTCCGAGGGCGCCTGGCGCCCTTACCCCGACGGCAGTGACCACGGCACGCACGTCGCCGGTACGATCGCCGCCGCCCGCAACGGCATCGGCGTCACCGGTGTCGCCCCCGGCGTCAAGGTGGCCGGCATCAAGGTCAGCGAGCCCGGCACCAGCCTCTTCTACACCGAGGCGGTTGTCTGCGGCTTCGTCTGGGCCGCCGAGCACGGCATCGAGGTCACCAACAACAGCTATTACGTCGACCCCTGGTACTTCAACTGCCAGGACGACCCGGACCAGAAGGCTCTGCTCGACGCCCTCACCCGCGCCACGAAGTACGCCGAGCGCAAGGGTGTCCTCAGTGTCGCCGCGGCGGGCAACGAGAACTACGACCTGGCGTCGCACGAGATCCTCGACCCGTCCAGCCCGAACGACACCACCCCGGGACCGCGCACCGTGGACCCCCACAAGTGCTTCGACATCCCGACCCAGCTGCCGGGCGTCGTCACGGTGTCCGCGACCGGCGTCAAGGGCTTCAAGTCGTACTACTCCAGCTTCGGTCTGGGCGTCGCTGACGTGTCCGCCCCCGGCGGCGACAGGTGGCAGATCCCGGCCACGCCGGACGCCAACGGCCGTGTGCTCTCGACGGTTGTGAACGGCCAGTACGGCTACAAGCAGGGCACCTCGATGGCCACCCCGCATGTCGCGGGCGTCGCGGCCCTGCTGAAGAGCACGCACCCGAAGGCCACGCCTGCACAGCTGCAGGAGCTGCTGAAGGCCCAGGCCGTCAACCCGGGTTGCCCGTCCAAGGTCTACAACGCGGCCGGCCAGCTGATCGACGCGACGACCTGCAAGGGCGACAGCACGGTCAACGGCTACTACGGCCACGGCATCGTCAACGCCCTGAACGCCGTCAAGTAGTCGGCTCCGCACCTCTGCGCAACCGGGGCCGGACGGGAAGCACTTCCCGTCCGGCCCTCTCGTCATGGCGTCACGGCTTGACGAGACCGCCCGCCACCACAAGCTCACCGGACATCTTCGCGAGGCCGGACTCGGTGCCCTGACCGACCTCGGCTTCGGCCGAGCCCTGGAACGCGTCCCGTCACTCAACACTCCACATTTCGGCCCGTTGAGCGGGACTTGATCAACCTGCGGCCACTGTATCGATCAAGACATGAAAGGTAAGGGTGATTTGCGGCCGTTGCCCCCGGTCGCTCGGCGGCCCGCGCTCCACACTTCGAACTGATTTACGTCAATTCATTGATGTGCAGGATGATCAACGATAGCTTCACCGTTCATGCACACGTCCGGACACATCCCGTGTCCGGCCGGCTGACACGGATGATGTGGAGACCCCATGGCGCATCTGGGATCCAGGCGGACCCGCGCACTGACGCTGCCCGTCGGATTGGCCCTCACTGCCTCGCTCGGCTTCCTGCCGATGAGTGCCGCATCCGCCGCCCCGTCGGACGGACTGCCCACGGCGGCGGTCTCGACGGACGGCCCGATGCTGTCGTACGTCGTCAACACCCGTGCCAATCACGGCACCATCAAGCAGGTGAAGAAGGCGATAGCCGAAGCCGGCGGCACGGTGGTGATCGCCTATGAGCAGATCGGTGTCATTGTCGTCCACTCGCAGAACCCGGACTTCGCGGAGTCGATCCGCCGGGTC
The DNA here is from genome assembly GCF_048270745.1 of Streptomyces sp. NPDC056231. Lineage (NCBI taxonomy): Bacteria > Bacillati > Actinomycetota > Actinomycetes > Kitasatosporales > Streptomycetaceae > Streptomyces > Streptomyces sp. NPDC056231. The sequence continues at coordinate 7,128 of NZ_JBLVKW010000057.1, forward strand.
AAGGCCGTCGACTCGGCGGGGGCCACCCGTACCAACCCCATCGTTCCGCAGGCCACCACGGAGATCGGGGTCGAGCAGCCGCTCACCGCCGAGGAGGCGCGGACCGCGGCCGCGGAGGCCACCGGCGACCAGGATCCGATGGAGCCCCTGCAGTGGGACCTGCCCGCCATCAAGGCGGACCAGGCGCACCAGAAGACGCTGGGCAGCAGCAAGGTCACCGCCGCGGTCATCGACACGGGTGTCGACGACACCCACCCGGACCTGGCGCCGAACTTCAACCGCGAGGCCTCCGCGAGCTGCGTGTCCGGGGCGCCGGACACGACGGACGGCGCCTGGCGTCCCAAGGCCGGTGAGAGCGACCACGGCACGCATGTCGCGGGCACCATCGCCGCCGCGAAGAACGGCATCGGGGTGACGGGTGTCGCGCCGGGCGTGAAGGTCGCCGGCATCAAGGTCGCGAACCCGGACGGCTTCTTCTACACCGAGTCGATCGTCTGCGGCTTCGTCTGGGCCGCCGAGCACGGCGTCGACGTCACCAACAACAGCTACTACACCGACCCGTGGATGTTCAACTGCAAGAACGACCCGGACCAGGGCGCCCTGGTCGAGGCCGTCGCCCGCGCCACGCGGTACGCGGAGAGCAAGGGCACGGTGAACGTCGCCTCGGCCGGCAACAGCCGCTTCGACCTGGCCTCCGGCGCGATCGACGACACGACCAGCCCGAACGACACCACGGCCGTGACCCGGACGATCAACCCGCGTGAGTGCCTCGACATCCCGGCGATGCTGCCGGGCGTCGTGACCGTCTCCGCGACCGGTGCCAAGGGGCTGAAGTCCTCGTACTCGAACTACGGGAACGGTGTCATCGATGTGGCTGCCCCGGGCGGCGACTCGACGATCTACCAGACGCCCGCTCCGCCGGCCACGAGCGGTGGGATCCTGTCGACGCTGCCGGGCGGCAAGTACGGCTACAAGAACGGTACGTCGATGGCCTCCCCGCATGTCGCGGGTGTGGTGGCCCTGATCAAGTCGTCGCACCCGCACGCCTCGGCGGCCGCGGTGAAGGCGCTGCTGCTTTCCCAGGCGGACGCGACCGCGTGCGGCGCCCCGTACGACATCAACAACGACGGCAAGATCGACGCCGTCTGCGAGGGTTCCACGAACAGCAACGGCTTCTACGGGGCCGGTATCGTGAACGCGCTGAACGCGGTCCGCTAGTAACCGGCACGTAGTCGGCAGGCGTAACGAGCGGGAAGGGCCGGGGGCATCCCCCGGCCCTTCCTTCCGTCAGATGGCACTCAGTGCCATAGTGCGGACATGACACATGTACAGAGCTCCGGTACGGAGCAGGCCTGGGCCGCTCTCGGCGGTGACCCCGCACTTCTCGGCCGTATCGGCTTCGGCGGACCGACCGGTGCGCTGCCCGCGCGGCTGCCCGTCCTGGAACTGGCCCGCTCCACTGTCGCGGTCTGTTCGCTGGCCGCCGCCGAACTCGCGGCGCGCCGCACGGGGGGCAGCGCCGGTCCCGTACCGCAGGTCCGGATCGACGACGGGGCGGTGGGCACGGCGTTCCTCAGCGAGCGGCATCTGCGGATCGACGGGCGCGCGCCGACGACGTTCGCCCCGCTGTCCCGGTTCTGGCGGACGACCGACGGCTGGGTCCGCACCCACGCCAACTACCCCCACCACCGAGCCCGGTTGCTCACCGCACTCGGCCTGCCCGACGACACCGACGTGGACACGGTGGCTGCCGTGCTCGCCGAGCGCCGGTCGGTGGAGATCGAGGAGACGGTGTACGCCGCGGGCGGTCTGGCCGTCGCGCTGCGCACCTGTGAGGAGTGGGCGGCTCACGAACAGGGCGCCGCAATCGCCGCACGCCCGCTGCTCACGCTCGAACGGACCGAGGGGCCGGGGCCGGTGGCGCCGCGCCGCCTCTCCCCGCTGTCGGGTTCGCCACTGCTGCCCGCCGCCGGGCTCCGGGTCCTGGACCTGACGAGGGTGCTCGCCGGTCCGGTCGCCACCCGCACGCTGGCACTGCTGGGCGCGGACGTGCTGCGGATCGACGCACCGCAGCTGCCGGAGAGTCAGGACGCCCACAACGACACCGGCTTCGGCAAGCGGTCGGTCTCCCTGGACCTGCGCGACCGGGCCGGGCGGGCGACGTTCGAGGAGCTGCTCGCCGACGCCGATGTACTGGTGACCGGATACCGGCCGGGCGCGCTGGAGGCGTACGGCCTGACTCCGGAGGCGCTCGCCGTACGCCGTCCCGGTCTGGTCCTCGCGCAGGTGTCCGCGTGGGGCCGGTACGGGCCGTGGCACGGGCGCCGCGGCTTCGACAGCCTGGTGCAGGTGGCCACCGGCATCGCGGCGCTGGAGGGGAACGCGGGAGCACCGGGCGCGCTGCCCGCGCAGGCCCTCGACCACGGCACCGGGTACCTGCTGGCGGCGGGGGTGCTGCGGGCACTGTCCGAGCAGCACGACGACGGCGGCCCGCGTCTGCTGCGACTGGCGCTCGGGCAGACGGCGCACTGGTTGTGCACAGGCCTGTCGGAGCAGCCGGCCGACGGCGCCGCGGAGACGTACGACCCCGAAAAGTACCTCGGCATCACGGACAGCGGGATGGGACGCCTGAGGTACGCCCTGCCGCCGGTGTCCTTCGCGGGCGGCCCGGCGGACTGGTCGCGCCCGCCGGGCGCGCTGGGCGCGGATTCCCCGGTGTGGAGTGTCACCGCGACTGCCATCAGCGGCACCCACTGACCAGGACGGACCCGGCGGACATGTCTCGTGCGCCGGGCCCGCACCGGTCGATGCCGTGGTCCGCTACGGCTTGATGAGAACCTTCAGCGCCTTACGCTCGTCCATCGCCCGGTAGCCGGCGGGGACCTCGTCGAGGCCGATGGTGAGGTCGAAGACGGGCGACGGGTCGATCGTGCCGGACAGGACGTCGGGGAGCAGTTCCGGAATGTACGCACGCACGGGGGCGACGCCGCCGCGCAGGGCGATGTTCCGGTCGAACATGACGCCGAGGTCCAGCCCGGTGCCGCTGCCGTGCGGCACGCCGACGTAGCCGATCGAGCCGCCGTCGCGGGTGATCCCGACCGCCGTACGCATCGACTGCTCGGTGCCGACGGCCTCGATCACGGCCTGCGCGCCCGCGCCGCCGGTCAGTTCCCGTACGGCGGCGACGGCCGCCTCGCCGCGCTCGGCGACGACGTCCGTGGCGCCGAAGCTGCGGGCGATGTCCGTACGCGTCTGGTGGCGGCCCAGTGCGATGATCCGCTCGGCGCCGAGCCGCTTGGCGGCCATGACCCCGCACAGGCCGACCGCCCCGTCACCGACGACCGCGACCGTGGAGCCGGGCTTCACGCCCGCGCCGACGGCCGCGTGGTGGCCGGTACCGAGCACGTCGGACAGGGCCAGGAGCGCCGTGAGCAGCCGGTCGTCGGACGCGGCCGCGGCCGGGAGCCTGACCAGTGTGCCGTCGGCGAACGGGACGCGGACGGCCTCCCCCTGGCCGCCGTCGGAGCCGACCGAGCCCCAGAAGCCGCCTTGCGGGCAGGACGTCATCAGGCCCTCGGCGCAGTACTCGCAGGTGCCGTCGGACCAGACGAAGGGGGCGACGACCAGGTCGCCGACCGCGAATCCAGCGACCTCCGAGCCCGCCTCCTCGACGATCCCGAGGAACTCGTGGCCGATCCGCTGGCCGGGCTGCCGGGCGGCCTCGCCTCGGTACGCCCACAGGTCGCTGCCGCAGATACAGGCCCGCAGGACCCGCAGCACCACATCGGTGGGCTGCTGGATCGTCGGGTCCGGCACCTCCTGCACGCGTATGTCGTGGGGGGCGTGGATGACGGTGGCGCGCATGGGGGTCCTTGCTGATCTCAGATGCTGGTACTCCGCTCACGGTACGCCCCGGGGGCGACACCGGCCCGTTTCGCACCCGGTGCAAGCGCTCCGACGGTCAGCAGGAACTGCGCCGCGATGTAGGTGAGCATGATCCAGAAGTCGGGGGCCGGCAGCTGGGGCAGGTCGGCGATGCCGGTGGCGATCAGCGCGTCGGAGAGCAGGAAGAGCGCCCCGCCGACGGCCGCGTACCGGCCGAAGGTACTGGACCGGTAGGCCATCGCGGTGAGCAACAGGCTGTACCCGGCCATCGGGATCCTCAGGTCCGCGGGCAGCCCGCCCCAGAGCAGGACGAGGAAGCCGGCCAGCACGACCGCGTACCCGACGCCGAGCAGCGCGGAACTCCGGGCGCGCCCGAAGAGCCGGAGATAACAGACATGACCTGCGGCGAAGGAGCCCATACCGATGAGGAACGCGGCGTCGGCGTCCGCCAGCAGGAATGTGTCGCCGCCCCAGCCGAAGAGCAGCGCGGCGATCAGCAGCCGGGGACCGCGGCGGGCGGCGGCGTACCCGGCGAGCAGCGGCATGAGCAGCGGCTTGGCGACGAGGTGGGCGATGCCGGCATCGGCGAGGAGACCGAAGAGATCGACGGCGGAGGCGACGAGGAAGGCGATGAGCAGGGGGCGTACGAGGCGTGCCCGCGGATCAGCGGCCGTGGCGGCACTCATCCGGTGCGACCGGGTGCGGGGACGGCGATGGCGGAGACCTCGGGCGCCGGCTGCCACCCCGGCCCGCGGAAGACTCGCCCGGCCCGCTCGCGCCAGCTGCCCGCCGCCCGTACGTCCCGGGCGATCGCGGCGTACTCGTGCGTCGCGACGCGCAGCGGGTTGTGGGTGGCGATGTTCTTGGTGAGCCCGTAGACCGGCCGTTCGGTCTCGGCGGTGAAAGAACCGAAGAGCCGGTCCCACAGGATCAGGATGCCGCCGAAGTTCCGGTCGAGATAGCCGCCCTGGGAGGCGTGGTGCACCCGGTGGTGGGAGGGCGTGTTCAGTACGTACTCGAAGGGCCGGGGCAGCTTGTCGATCCGTTCGGTGTGGACCCAGAACTGGTAGACGAGATTGGCGGAGGAGCAGAACGCCAGCGCCGCCGGATGGACCCCGCACGCGATGAGCGGCACATAGAACGGCCAGACGGTCAGCGAGGTCCAGGGCTGGCGCAGTGCGGTGGTGAGGTTGAACTTCCGGCTGGAGTGATGGACCACATGGCAGGCCCAGAGAATCCGGATGACGTGGTGGCCGCGGTGGGACCAGTAGTAGAGGAAGTCCTGCGCGAGCAGCATCAGCAGGACCGTCCACCACAGGACGGGGACACGGAGGGGGGTGAGCTCGTAGACCGCGGTGTAGATCGCCACGATGGGCACTTTCCACAGCAGGTCGAAGACGAGGCTGCCGAGCCCCATGGTGACGCTGGTGACGGCGTCCTTGGTCTCGTACCCGGCGGTGTCCTCGTCGGGGTGGATGCGGTGGCTGACCATTTCGACAACGGTGAGCAGGACAAAGGCCGGTATGGACCACAGCACGACATCGGGGAGGTTCGGCTCCATACGAGCACCGTAGGGCTGCCGGTCGGTCCGGGACTAGACGTAGTTACCAACAAGTATACGAGACACGATGTCAGCAACCTTTGGCACCTTCTGCCAATAAGACCGACCGGCAATTGGGGGTGGGAGAAGGAGCGGGGCTGGGTGCGTGCGGCTGCCAGGCGGAGGAGGGAGGCAGCGCGGAGCGTTGTTGACCGACGACAACGCCGCAGATGTGCGCAACCGGCCCCGCGACGCTGCCCCCCTGTGCCGGTCGGTCTAAGACCGTCGCCCGATTCCGCTCATGTGCCCTCGGGCGGGATCGGTGTGGCCTGGTGGTAGTACAGCTGCCACGTCGCGCTCACGCTCCGCCTGCGCCAGAGGGAGCTCCGTCGTGCCCGGTTTCCACCGAACACGGTCTCGTAGGTGAGATGCACCAGCCCGGGTGCCAGCAGGACACCGGTCATGTCCGAGGGCTCGAAGCGCGGGCCGCCCTCTGCCGCACCGTCCAACTCGGGCAGCTCGGCCAGCATGTCCTCGTACGTCCACCGCCGACCCGAGGCGCCTACCTCCACGAAGTCCGGATCCAGCAGCTGTTGGGCCTGCAACCGTGACGTGCGCACGTCGGGGTCCATCAGCCGCAGCTCGCCCGCGATGGCTTCGCGTACCTCATCCGTCTCTCTGCTCATGCGGCATCATCGCCCAGGTGACCTGCCCCTTCGCAACCGAGTTGCCCCTGCCGGTCGGTCTCGGTCGGATTTCCCGGCCCTACAACCAAACGCGTTCCTCGCGAGTCGTGATCATCGGCGGTCACATACCGCCACCGACGATCAAAACCGAAGGAACGCATGAACCGACCCAGAGGCACAACGGTCGCCACTGCCAGCGCCGTCGTGCTCGCCACCGCCGGCGGCCTGCTCACCGCCGCCACCCCTGCCTCCGCCGCCGTGACCTGCGCATCGCCCGTCTTCAAGCGGACGTTCTTCGCGAACACCGCCTTCTCCGGCACCCCCAAGCGCACCGACTGCGACTCGGCGATCGACGAGAACTGGGGCACCCGCGCACCCGGCTACAAGGGCATGCCCGCCGACAACTTCGGCGTCCGCTGGTCCACGACCCGCGACTTCGGCTCCGGCGGGCCCTTCACGTTCACCGCCTCCTCCCGCGACGGCATCCGCGTCTACCTCGACGGCGTCCGCAAGGTCGACCTGTGGAAGAACGTCACCACCACCGTCTCCAAGACCGTCAACGTGACCATCCCGTCGGGCAAGCACAGCCTCCGCATCGACTTCGTCAACTGGACCGGCGCCGCCAACGTCAAGTTCGCCTATACCCCGCGCACTTCGGCGACCGTCGACAAGGTCAAGCCGCTCGTCCCGACCGGGACCACCGTCACCTACAGCACGGCGACCACGTCCACGAAGGTCAGCTGGGCCAAGAACAAGGAGATGGACCTCGCCGGGTACCGCGTGTACCGGCGGCTGAAGGGCACCTCCTTCCCCGCGAAGCCGATCGCGACCACGACGTCCACCTCGTGGACCGACACGACCGTCCCGAAGGACGGCAACGTCTACTACTACGAGGTCCGCGCCTACGACAAGGCCGGCAACGTCTCCTCGGGCACCGCCGACCTCGCCATCACCACCCTCGACCAAACCGCCCCCGCCGCCCCCAAGGGCGTCGAGGACAACTGGGCCATGGGCTACCCGGACAAGATCACCCTCTACTGGAACAGCAACACGGAGTCCGACCTCGCCGGCTACCGCGTGTACCGCTCGACGTCTTCTCCGGTCGCCCTCACCCCCGAGAACCTGCTGAACGGCGACAAGCTGTCGGGCGGCGGTTACAGCGGGCCCCTGCCGCAGACCGGTGGCGTCTACTACTACGTCGTCACCGCCGTCGACACGCACGGCCACGAGTCGGCGGCCTCGGGCACAGCGATGTACTACACCCGCGACCTGACGGGCCCGGTGGACACCGCCCTCAACGCGCGAGGCACGGAAAGCGAGGCGGGTGTCACGCTGGCCTGGGACGCCTCCGAGCGGACCAGCGACGACTTCGCGGGCTACTCGGTCTTCCGATCGCTGCAGCCGCGCACCGTCCCCGGGGCCGTTCGCAAGGAAGTCGGCAAGGGCGTGAAGGGCTCCACCTTCACCGACGCCGCCCCGCCGCCCGGCGCCACGTACTACTACTCCGTGGTCGCCCTGGACCACGCAGGGAACGGGGGCACCCCGTCCCAGGAGGTCGCCGTCACCGTCGTCGGCAACACGACCGCCCCTGCCCCGGTCACCGGCGTGACCGCCGTCCCGAAGGAGAATGGCGTCACCCTCTCCTGGGACGCGAGCAGCGCGCCCGGCCTCGACCACTACCGCGTGCTGCGCGGCAGCCTCGTCGACGGACAGTGGGTGTACAGGCCGCTGATGGATCCCTGGACCCTGCGGCCCCGGGAGTTCACGACGACGAGGTTCCACGACGCCGTGGCCGCCGGCGGGCAGCAGGTGCGCTACAGCGTCGTCGCCGTCGACCAGTACGGCAACCAGCTCACCCCGGACACCGGCGCGACCGTCGCCGACGTCACCGAGCTGGACCTCCGCCCCATCGCCCCGCCCGCGACCGGCGGACCGATCACCAGCCTCAACACCGTCTACAACGGCTGGATCCGCTGGTCCCTCTCCAGCGACGGGAACGAGAACGGCAGTCCGGTCTCCGGCTTCGAAATCCACCGCTGGAACCGGCAGACCGAGACGTTCGACCTGATCGGCACCAGCCCCGAGGACACCTCCGGGGACCATTCGTGGGTGGATCTCACCCAGCCGGCTGGCACCACGGTGTACTACCGCGTCACGGCCCTCTACGCGGACGGCACCAAGTCGGGCGCGTCCGAGACCGTCGCCGTGACCGACTGAGCGCACCCGCGCTGAGCACATCATGCGGGCGGTGAACTCCGCTATGGGGAATGGAAGTTGAGCTTCCAGTCCCCTTCGCCTTGCCACGCCGGATGTCCGGCCACCTGCCTGCAACCAGCCGCATCATGATCCACCCGAGAGGTCCTAGTGCCGTGACCGGCAATGTTTGCCCCGTGAGGAGCGTCGTCCAGTGCGTGCGATCGCAAGGCGGGCGGAAGTCCTTGTAGCGGAGCTACCAGGACTTTTGGCCAACGCGGCGAGCGGGCGTGCTGGACGGTGCGACGGGGCAAAGCTTGCCGGGAGGGGCACTAGACCCCCACCGCCCCCAGCAACGCCCCCGCCGCATAGGTCACCGCCATCGCCACCGCGCCCCCGCCCATGTTCCGCAGCATCGCGCGCCCCGCCGCCGCGTCGCCCAGCCGTGCGCTCCACCACCCCGTGAGCGCCAGCGCGGCCAGGACCGCCAGGACCGTGACGACCAGGCGTACCGACGACGGCGGCAGCACGATCGCCAGCAGGGGCAGCAGGGCACCCACCGTGAACGCCAGGAAGCTGGCGCCCGCCGCGTGCCAGGGGTTCGTCAGGGCGTCCGGGTTGATGCCCAGCTCGACCTCCGCGTGGGCGCGCAACGCGTCGCGGTCGGTGAGCTGGAGGGCGGCCTCACGGGCGACTTCACGGCTGAGGCCCTTGCCCTCCAACAGGCCGGTCAGTTCAACGAGTTCCGCCTCCGGGGTCTCCTTCAGCTCCCGATTCTCGGTGGCCAGCGCAGCCTGTTCCGAGTCGCGCTGGGTGGAGACCGATACGTATTCGCCCGCCGCCATCGACATCGAACCGGCCAGCAGCCCGGCCAGGCCCGCTGTCAGCAGGACGCCGCGGTCGTCGGTGGCTCCGGCGACACCGACGACGAGGCCCGCGGTGGAGACCACACCGTCGTTGGCTCCGAGGACCGCGGCGCGCAGCCAGTTCAGCCGTGCGCCCAGGCCGTTGCCGTGGGGCTCGTGATGCGCCTGGGTATCCGTCACCCGGGGATGGTCTCACCCCTCCCCGTCACCAGACGCGGACCGACCCGCCCGGCGCGAAGCCCGGACCGGTCGCGTCGGCCGGGACCTCGGTAAGGGGCTCGGCGATCTCCTCGACCGCCGGGCCGACGGTTGCGGCGATACGGTCGAGCGCGGCCAGGTCGAAGCCGTAGACGCGGGCCGCGTTGCCGCCGACCATCGCCGCGATCTCGTCGAGCGGGAGTCCGGCGTACGCGATCCGCAGGCCCTCGTGTGCGCGAACGATGAGCGCAACTCGGTGGCGCCCATCGTGGAAGTCAGGAAGGCTGGCGCGCATGGTTTCGGTTTTGCAGAACGTGGCGATTGACTGTGCGGATGCCTACGAGCTGGCCCGGTTCTGGAGCAGGGTGACGGGCCGTCCCCTGCATCCGGAGGGCAAACCGGGCGACCGGGAGACTCAGGTGCTGCTGGCGGAGGGCCCGGTGCTGCACTTCAACCAGGTGCCCGAGCCCAAGAAGATCAAGAACCGGATCCATCTGTGTCTGCGCCCTGAGACCTCGCGTGAGCAGGAGGTGGAACGGCTGCTGGGGATCGGTGCCACCTTTGTCACCGATCACCGGAATTCCGATGGCTCTGGCTGGGCAGTCCTCGCCGACCCCGAAGGCAACGAATTCTGCGTTCTTCGCAGCGAGTCCGACCGAGCCGCGATGAATTCCTGAAGCTCACGCGCCATCCTGGCCGGTTTCGTATGACAGCTGGTCACGACCACGTCAGGACGGGCTCGAACTGCGGGGAGTCGCCGCGCTGCCCGGCCGTGACCACGATCGACATGGGCTTCTGTCGCACGCCCTACCCCGGACCGGTCGAACAGAGGGCTCCCGAATAGGGGGCTGTCAGTACCGGCCCGTATTCTCTGTGACCATGCTCGACGACCGCCAGACCGCAGCACCGTGGCCGACCGCCTACCCGCAGGGGTACGCGGTCGTCGACGTGGAGACCACCGGACTCGCCCGCGACGACCGGATAATCTCCGCTGCCGTCTACCGGCTGGACGCGCAGGGCAATGTCGAGGACCACTGGTACACCCTGGTCAACCCGGAGCGGGACCCCGGCCCCGTCTGGATTCACGGTCTGACCAGCGATGTCCTGGACGGAGCCCCGCTCTTCCCGGAGATCTCCGCCGCACTGTCGGAGCGCCTCGCGGGCCGGGTTCTGGTCGCGCACAACGCCGCCTTCGACTGGTCGATGCTGGCCCGGGAGTACGCCCGCGCAGCGGCCGTCGCCCCGGTCGAGCAGCGGCTCTGCACGATCGCGCTCTCCAAGGAGCTGCGGCTGCCGCTGCCCAATCACAAGCTGGAGTCGCTGGCCGCGCATTTCGGAGTCGTGCAGCAGCGTGCGCACCACGCGCTGGACGACGCCCGGGTGCTGGCCGAGGCGTTCCGGCCGAGTCTGCATGCGGCCGCGCGCGACGGGGTGCGGCTACCGCTGCTGGAGTGCCGCCCACTGACAGAGTGGTCGGACTCCCCGGTGACCCCGCGGGTCGGCTATCAGCCCTCGTACGGCAACCAGAACAGCTGGCGCCCTTCCCGGAAGCGGCCCGCCTGCCCGTATCCGAACCCCGGGCGGTACGACAAGGACAAACCGCTCATGCAGGGCATGCGTGTGGCGTTCTCCGGGGACACCTCCATAGACCGTGAGCTGCTGGAGGACCGGTCGGTCGAGGCCGGGCTGCATGTGGCGACCAGCGTCTCCCGGCTGACCAGCCTGCTGGTCACCAACGACCCGGACGCGGCAACATCGAAGACGGTGAAGGCCAAGGCGTTCGGCACGCCGATCGTGGACGAGAGCGCCTTCACCCACCTGCTGAGAGATGTGGCCGAGGCGTCGGCGACGACCGGGGCGCCCGTGGCTGCTGCTCTGCCGACGCCGTCATCGGAGTGAACCGGGGGCGACTCGCCCGTACGCCGCTCGCCGCCCGGCGTCCCCGCGTCCCACCCTGTGGCGCATGGCACGTTGTGAGGTTTGCGGAAACGACTACGGCATGTCGTTCGAGGTGCACGCGCAGGGCGCAGTGCATGTCTTCGACTGCTTCGCCTGCGCCATTCACCGGATGGCACCCATCTGTGAGCACTGCCGGGTCCAGGTCATCGGCCAGGGTGTCGAGGTCGACGGGCACTGGTTCTGCGGGGGGCACTGCGCTCGCGCAGAGGGGAAGGTGGGCATCATCGACAGAGTCTGAGCCCCGGTCGCACGACACCGTCCGCCACCCCCTCCGCGATGCACCCCATGACGCAGTTGTACCGTCGTGGGGTGTACCGCTTCCTGTTGACCCGGCAGTGGCTGATCCTCGCCCTCCTCGCCCTCGTCCTCATTCCCACGATGGTCGAGCTGGGTTTCTGGCAGCTCCACCGGCATGAGCACCGAGTGGCGCAGAACTCCCTGATCTCGCACAACCTGAAGGCGAAGCCGGTTCCGGTCGCCACGCTCACCTCCCCCGGTCACACGGTCCCGCGCTCCGACTACTGGCGTGCGGTGACGGCCACGGGGACGTACGACACGAAGCACGAGGTCGTCGTGCGCCGCCGGACGTCCACCGACGGCAGCGTCGGCTTCCACGTCCTGATCCCGCTCGACCTCAAGGGCGGCGGTACGGTCCTGGTCAACCGGGGCTGGATCCCCACCGCCGACGACCAGCACGCCTTCCCGGACATCCCGGCCGTGCCCACGGGCGAGGTGACCGTCACGGGACGGCTCAAGGCCGACGAGACGACGGGCGCCAGCGGCATCAAGGACCTGTCGGACCTGCCGGACCGCCAGGTGATGCTGATCAACAGCGCCCAGCAGGCCAAGGCGCTCTCCCGGCCGGTCCTCGGCGGCTACATCGAGCAGACCGCCCCCGAACCGCGCGGCGACGTTCCGGAGCTGATCGAGGCGCCGGACGACAGCTCCATCGGTCCGCACATGGCGTACGCGGTCCAGTGGTGGCTGTTCGCCGCTGGTGTCCCTGCCGGATACGTGGTGCTGGCCCGGCGTGAGAAGCGCGACCGGATGGAGGCTGCGGCCAGGGCCGGGGCAGCAGGCGGCCCGGAACAGGAACAGCCGGAGAAGCCCGCGCCCGCGACTGCCTGAGCAGCCCTGCCCGGCGACGGCCCGCCACCATGTCCACGAGCCGGTGATGTCGGGCGTGCGGCCGCCTGTGGGACATCGGCTGCTTAGCGTGCCCCCGGTGCGGGAACACGGCAGAACGTGACCCCACGCATCGAGGACTACGCCCTCATCGGCGATCTGCAGACAGCCGCACTGGTCGGCAGGAACGGTTCTGTGGACTGGCTCTGTCTGCCCCGCTTCGACTCGGGCGCCTGTTTCGCCGCCCTGCTCGGCGACGAGGACAACGGCCACTGGCGCATCGCCCCGAAGGGCGCGGAGACCTGCACCCGGCGCGGCTACGCAGGCGACTCCCTCGTCCTGGAGACGTTCTGGGAGACCCGCACCGGCACCGTCAAGGTCATCGACTTCATGCCGCAGCGCGACCGTGAACCCGATGTCATGCGGATCGTCGAGGGGGTCAGCGGCACCGTCGACATGGCCTCCGTGATCCGGCTGCGCTTCGACTTCGGCTCCATCGTGCCGTGGGTGCGCCGCGCGCGGGGCCACCGGGTGGCGGTCGCCGGACCCGACTCGGTCTGGCTGCGCAGCGAGCCGCCGGTCAAGACGTGGGGCCAGGAGTTCTCCACCTGCTCGTCGTTCACCGTCTCCGCGGGCGAGCAGGTGGCGTTCGTACTGACCTGGCATCCCTCGCACTCGCCGCGCCCCGATCTCGTCGATCCGCACGAGGCGCTGAAGAACACCCTGTCCGACTGGGCCGATTGGTCGGCCCGCTGCAAGTACCGGGGCCCGTACCGGGAGGCCGTGATCCGCTCGCTGATCACCCTCAAGGCGCTCACCTTCGCGCCGACCGGCGGCATCGTGGCGGCCGCCACCACCTCGCTGCCGGAGGAGATCGGCGGCGTACGGAACTGGGACTACCGCTTCTGCTGGCTGCGGGACTCCACCCTGGTGCTCAACGCGTTGATCTCGGCCGGCTATGTGGAGGAGGCCGCCGCCTGGCGGGACTGGCTGCTGCGCGCCGTCGCCGGGGACCCGGCCGACCTGCAGATCATGTACGGCCTGTCGGGCGAACGACGGCTGCCCGAGGTGGAGCTGCCGTGGCTGCGCGGATACGGGAACTCCAGCCCGGTCCGGATCGGCAACGCGGCGGTCCGGCAGCGGCAGCTCGATGTGTACGGAGAGGTCATCGACTCGCTCCGACTGGCGCGTGAAGCGGGCATGCCCGACCAACCGCACGCCTGGAGCCTGCAGCTCAGCCTGCTCGGCTTCCTGGAGTCCACCTGGCGCGAGCCGGACGAGGGGCTGTGGGAGATCCGCGGCCAGCGCCGCCACTTCGTGCACTCGAAGGTGATGGCCTGGGTCGCCGCCGACCGCGCGGTGCGCAACCTGGAGGCCAACCCGTCGCTGGCCGGGGACGCCGACCGGTGGCGGGCGATGCGGGACGCCGTGCACCGGGAAGTGTGCGAGAAGGGGTACGACCCGGTACGGAACACCTTCACGCAGTCGTACGGCTCCCGGGAGCTGGACGCCGCGACGCTGCTGATCGCCCGGACCGGCTTCCTGCCGCCGGACGATCCGCGAATCGTCGGAACGGTCGACGCGGTCCGGGCCGAGCTGGGCAGCAACGGGCTGATCCGCCGCTACAGCACGGACGGCGGCTCGATCGACGGGCTGCCGGGCGGCGAAGGGGCGTTCCTGGCGTGCTCATTCTGGCTGGCTGACGCGCTGCGCCTGATCGGGCGCACCGAGGAAGCCACGGAACTCTTCGAGCGGCTCCTCGCGCTGCGCAACGATGTCGGGCTGCTCGCCGAGGAGTACGACACCGTGGCACGGCGGCAACTGGGCAACTTCCCGCAGGCGTTCAGCCACATCGGACTGGTGGGCACCGCCGTTTCGCTGGCCGGGTGCGACATGCTGGAAGCCGACGCGGCAGGATAGGGTCCATGGATCTTGGGCTGAAGGACCGTGTGTACATCGTGACCGGCGCGACCCGGGGGCTTGGCCATGCCGCCGCGCGGGAGCTTGCGGCGGACGGCGCGAAGGTGATCATCACCGGGCGGGACGGGAAGCGGGCCGAGGCGGCCGCCGCCGAACTGGGACCGGACGTGGTCGGCGTGGCCGCCGACAACGGGGAGCCCGGCGCGGCGCAGCGTCTGGTGGACGCCGCCCATGAGCGGTTCGGGCGGCTCGACGGCATTCTGATCAGCGTCGGCGGACCTGCGCCCGGATTCGTCGCCGACAACACGGACGAGCAGTGGCAGTCGGCGTTCGACTCGGTGTTCCTGGGCGCGGTACGGCTGGCGCGCACGGCGGCTGCGACGCTCGGCGAGGGCGGGGTCATCGGCTTCGTGCTCTCCGGCTCGGTCCACGAGCCGATCGCCGGGCTGACCATTTCGAACGGTCTGCGTCCGGGCCTGGCCGGGTTCGCCAAGTCCCTGGCCGACGAGCTCGGCCCACGGGGCATCCGTGTGGTGGGCGTGCTGCCGTCCCGGATCGACACGGACCGGGTGCGGGAGCTGGACGCGCTGTCCGGCGACGCGGAGGCTTCGCGCACGGCGGCCGAGGCGCGGATTCCGTTGCGCCGGTACGGTACGCCGGAGGAATTCGGGCGGACGGCGGCGTTCCTGCTGTCGCCCGCGGCGTCGTATCTGACGGGGATCATGGTGCCGGTGGACGGCGGGTCGCGGCACGGGTTCTGAGAGGGCCCGATTCTGCCGCTGCCGGACGTCCCCGCCCTCAACTCACTCGTTCCGCACGGTGCTTGACAGCCCTCAGCCGTACTTCCGCCGGCAGTTCCGCCAGGCCCGCCGAGTCCCTCGCGTGAGCCAGGGCCTCGTCCGTGAGGCGGCCGAGGGCCTCGTCCGGTACCGCGTGCGGTTCCATCAGCAGTCGGATCCGCGCCTGCGGCGTGCTGCGCCGGCCGACCAGCATCACCTGGGCGCGGGCCACCCCGTCCAGCGTCCCCGCCTCCGCGGCGAGCACGCCTTCCAGGGCCCGGCCGCGCAACAGCGCCCCCTCGCCGTCGCCGCTGTCGACCAGCACCTCGGCGAGGCGGGCGCGGCGGAGCTGGGCGAGGAACCACCACAACGCGAGGACGACGAGGACCGCGAGGACCACGAGTACGGTCGGCCACCACCAGCCGTCGGCACGCCAGCGGTCCCGGTCGGCCCTGCTGAGCAGCACATCGGCCCTGCCGTGCCACGGCCACCAGGGCGGCACGGAAAGGCCGAGCCCGGCGGCGAGCACCGCGCCGCCGCCGCAGATCAGCACCAGCCCGGCCAGTGCGAGCAGTACCCGGTTGACGGTCCTGAGCACGGCGGTCACCCCTTCTTCGCCGGACGGCGGACATACACGGACAGGCTCGGCGGCTTCGCCAGGCCCAGTTCCTCGATCCCCGCGCCCAGCACGGTGTCCAGGTCGGCCCGCACGTCGTCGAGTTCGCGGAAGTGCGACACGGCACGCACCGCGACCTTGGCGCGCCCCATCCGGACCCACACCGACTGCACGCCGGACACCTCCATGGCCCGGTCGCGCAGGACCAGGGCGGCGGCGGTCCGGTCGAGCCCGGCCCGTACCCCCGGACGGTCGCGGCGCATCGGCAGCACATCGCGCAGACCGGGCGTGGCGGCGAGCACGATCAGCCACACACCGATCGCCGTCGCGAGCGCGGCACCGGTCACCACCCACACATTGTCCAGCGGCCGCTCCGCCAGGTCGTCGGCGAGCGCGCGGCGCCAGTGCATGGCCGGGTGATGGGCCCGTACGGCCGCCACGTCGTACAGCAGCAGGCCGGATCCGCCGAGGATCACCAGCGCGAGGAGCCCGGCCGGGATGCGGCGCGCGGACCAGAAGCGGCCGGCGCTGCCGCCGCTGTGCTCCTTCACCGGCGCCGGGTCGTACGCCGCGGCGGAGGCGGACTGGTCGAGAGCCAGTCCGCCTCCGCGTTCCACGGGGTCGCCGGCGGGCGGGCGCCGCGTGCTGTTCTCCGGCTCCTGGGGCTCGGTCATCGGATCCTCCCCTGTGCCGCGGCGCTCGCTCCCGCGGGGTGCAGACGCTCGACCTGTACGGCCACTTCGGGCACTTCCATCCCCGCCAACGCCTTTACCCGTTCGATGACGTGCCGACGCACGGCACCGCACTGGCGGCCGATGTCGGTGGGATATCCAAGCTCCAGACTGACCCGTACCCGGGCGGTGTCACGGTGCACCGTGACCGTGGCGCGCGGCGAGGCACCCTCCCGCGGCGGCTCGATGACAGCCTCCTTCGCCGCCTGTGCGGCGATCTTCGCGACAACCCGGTCGGCGATCCGGGTCTCGCCCCGTTCCGAGGCAGGAACCCGGCCGAGTACCCCCGACAACGCCGTCACCGCCGTCGGTCGCCGCGCTCGCGACTCCGGAAGAAGTCGCCGGGTTCCAGATCGCCGTCCAGGAAGCGACCGGCGACGTAGCCGATCGCTCCCAGTGCGGCGACAAGCAGAAAGGCCCCGAACCCGCCGAAGTACCCGGCGAATGCGAGCGCCATGCCGGCCACCATGCCGACCACAGCCATGCTCATCGTGCGCTCCTCAACTGCCTCGGCTCGAAGGCCTACTGGAGACGTGGCTCGGAACGGTCCTCTTCCTCCTCGTCGGGCAGCTTCACATCGCTGACCGCAATATTGACCTCGACGACCTCGAGGCCCGTCATCCGCTCGACCGCCGCGATGACGTTCTCCCGTACGTCACGGGCGACATCGGCGATCGACACGCCGTAGTCGACGACGATCTCCAGGTCGAGGGCGGTCTGCGACTCACCGACCTCCGCCTTGACGCCGCGGGTGACCGATTTGCCGCCCCCGGGGACCCGATCGCGCACCGCGCCGAAGGTACGGGACAGGCCGCTGCCCATCGCGTTGACACCGACCACGTCGCGCGCCGCCATACCGGCGATCTTCTCGACCACACCGTCCGCGATGGTGGTACGGCCGCGGGTGGCGGGATCTCCACCGCCGCGCTTGGTCAGCGGACTCTTCCTGGCGTCGTCCCCCGTCGCACTGTCGGGGTTCTCGGGCCGGTTCCGCTGCGGGGTGTCGGTCATCGCCACTCTTCCCTTCGGGGCAGGGTTGGACTTCCTTGCCCACACTAAGTGCGCTTGCCCCGTCTCGCGCCGTGGATGCGGCAGGCTGGGGCAATGACGACGGCTGACAGCCCGCACAGGGCCGACGGGTGGACGACGGCGGTACGGCAGAGGCTCGGCCTGGGCAGACTGCTCCCCCTGGGTGGTCCGGCGGACGGTGCGTGGATCGCCGAGCGGGCCGTGATCTCGGTGCTGCGGCGCTCGGTGGGCGCATCGGAAACCGGCCCGGTGCTCGGGCACGTACGGATCACCGTGGCTGACCCGGACGCGGCCCCGGACCCTTCGCTGCCGTCGCCGCCGAGCGCGCTGCCGCCCGGGCCACTGCGGATCGGGGCGACGATGTCGGCGACGGCCGACCGGCCGCTGCCCGCCGCCGCGGCCGCCCTGCGCTCGGTCCTGCTGACGGCGGCCGTGCAACGGCTCGGCCTGGTGGTCGGCGAGGTGGATCTACAGGTGACGGAGCTGCTGGACACCGTCCCTGACCGGACGGCCCCAGCGCCCGCCGCGGTGCCCGGGGCGGAGCCGGAGGGCGCGGCAGGGACGGCGGCGGCCGCGGTCCCCGGTGTCGTCAAGCTGACCCGTGTGCTGGGCAGCGCGGTGCACACGGCCGCGGACCATGTGCGGGTCGAGCTGGCGACGGACGCGAACCACCGGGCGCTCGATGTGGCGCTGGCGGTGCGAACGGCGGTGGCGGACGCCGTGGACGGACATCCACCGGTGACTGTGCTGGTCACCTCGGTGGTGGACGCGGGATGAGCGGACGAAGTGCACCTGAGAGTGCCCGGCAGTAGGCAGCGCGGGTGAAGGAGCGGGGCTGGGGTGCGTGCTTCGCAAGGCGGAGGATTGAGCCAACGCGAAGGGGGTCCCCCCATGCCTTTGGGGCTATGGGGGAGTTGGTGATTGACGACAACGCCGCGAGGTGCGTGCGCCGGCCCCGCGACGCCGCGAAGCCTACTGCCGGGCACTCTGAACCGCCGCCACCGCGGCGCACACGGAGTGACCGGGCGGTTCCCGCTGGGGGACGCCCGGTGCCATGCCCTCAGTCCGTGAGACCCGCGAGGTCGCGGAGACGGCGGCCCTGGGCCGCGCGCTCGGCGGTGCGCTGGTCCTCGTATGTACGCGAGACCGCACCGCTCAGCAGCGCCTTGGTCTCGACGACGGCGTCACGCGGGGCCGCCAGCAGCGCCGCGGACAGTTCACGGGTCGCCGCGTCGAGCTCGTCGGCGGGGACCACGAGGTTGGCGAGACCGGTGCGCTCGGCCTCCTCCGCGTGGACGAAGCGGCCGGTGGCGCAGATTTCGAGCGCGCGGGCATACCCGACCAGGTGCACCAGAGGGTGTGTGCCGGTGAGGTCGGGGACCAGACCGAGACTGGTCTCACGCATGGCGAACTGCACGTCCTCGGCGACGATCCGCAGATCGCAGGCGAGAGCGAGCTGGAAGCCGGCGCCGATCGCATGCCCCTGGACCGCCGCGACCGACACAATGTCGTTGCGGCGCCACCAGGTGAACGCCTCCTGGTATTCGGCGATGGTCGCGTCGAGCTCGGAATCCTTGCCGCGTGCCAGGTCGAGGAAGGACGGCTCACCGTCGAACCCCTCGGGGCTGAACGCCTGCCGGTCGAGCCCCGCGGAGAAGGACTTGCCCTCACCACGGAGCACGACGACCCGCACGCTGCCGGGCAGCGCCCGTCCGGCCTCCGTCAACGCCCGCCACAGAGCGGGGGACTGAGCGTTGCGCTTGGCCGGATTGGTGAGGGTCACCGTGGCAACCGCGTCATCGACGGTGAGTCGTACGCCGTCCTGGTCGAGCACAGAGTCGAACGAGGTCATGGGGCGCCTCCGGGTCGGGTGCAGTCAGCATGTCGAGCTAAGTGACTGAACAGTAACCACCCGGTCGGTCACATGGCCGACCGGGTGGCCACCGCCCGAAACCGGTGAGCCCTCGGGGCACGTCCGTCCTGCGACGTGTCCCGATCCCCTAGGGCGTGTTTCGAAAGTCCCGCCTGCCCCAAGGGCGGCAGACGGCAGTTCGACGACACGGCCTGAGGCCGTCAGGCCGTCGCAGCCTTCTTGCCCCGTGTCGCTCCGCCGCGTCCCCGCAGCGTGACTCCGGACTCGCTGAGCATCCGGTGGACGAATCCGTAGGAGCGGCCGGTCTCTTCGGCCAACGCCCGGATGCTCGCACCGGAGTCGTACTTCTTCTTCAGGTCTGCCGCGAGCTTGTCGCGCGCGGTGCCGGTCACCCGGCTGCCCTTCTTCAGAGTCTCGGCCACCCGTGCCTCCTCATGGGAAGTGCGCTCTGGATTCTCATGATCACCCCTCGCGGGCTTCCTGGCCACCCATTCGGCAAGGTCCGTACAACCGGTTTCGCACCCCGGGAATACGTCTTCACGAGCGGAATCCCGCATTCTGCCGGGCTTCGAGGGCGGTTCGGCACCGAGTTGAGACGAAGAGCCAGGTCAGGGCCGTATGAGGGGAATCGGCCCCACATGGGTGCGCCCGGCAGGTATCTGCCGGGCGCCGCGCCGAGGTACGAGAGGTCCTCACACGGATGATGGATCACGCGTAGGCCGAATGATCCAGTCGGAATGGATCAGCCGGCAGCGGGCAGGGAAACCGCCCGGACCGCGGGAATCAGGCCAGGGCGACCAGGTCCCGGTAGTCCGCACCCCACAGGTCCTCGACGCCGTCCGGCAGCAGGATGATCCGCTCCGGCTGGAGCGCCTCGACCGCACCCTCGTCGTGCGTGACGAGGACGACCGCGCCCTTGTACGTGCGCAGCGCGCCGAGGATCTCCTCGCGGCTGGCCGGGTCGAGGTTGTTCGTCGGCTCGTCGAGGAGCAGCACATTGGCGGAGGAGACCACCAGGGTCGCGAGCGCCAGACGGGTCTTCTCACCGCCGGAGAGCACGCCGGCCGGCTTGTCGACGTCGTCGCCGGAGAAGAGGAACGAGCCCAGCGTCTTGCGGACCTCGACGAGGTCGAGATCCGGGGCGGCGGAGCGCATGTTCTCCAGAACCGTGCGCTCCGGGTCGAGGGTCTCGTGCTCCTGGGCGTAGTAGCCGAGCTTGAGCCCGTGGCCCTCGATGACCTCGCCGGTGTCGGGCTTCTCGGCACCGCCGAGGAGCCGGAGCAGGGTGGTCTTGCCCGCACCGTTGAGGCCGAGGATGACGACGCGAGAGCCCTTGTCGATGGCGAGGTTCACGTCGGTGAAGATTTCGAGCGAACCGTAGGACTTGGACAGCCCCTCCGCCATCAGAGGGGTCTTGCCGCACGGCGAGGGCTCGGGGAAGCGCAGCTTGGCGACCTTGTCGGAGACCCGGACCGCCTCCAGGCCGGAGAGCAGCCGCTCGGCGCGCTTGGCCATGTTCTGCGCGGCGACGGTCTTGGTCGCCTTGGCGCGCATCTTGTCGGCCTGCGAGTTGAGCGCGGCAGCCTTCTTCTCGGCGTTCTGACGCTCACGCTTGCGACGCTTCTCGTCGGCCTCGCGCTGCTGCTGGTAGAGCTTCCAGCCCATGTTGTAGATGTCGATCTGCGAGCGGTTGGCATCGAGGTAGAAGACCTTGTTGACGACCGTCTCGACGAGGTCGACATCGTGGGAGATCACGACGAAGCCGCCGCGGTAGGTCTTCAGGTAGTCGCGCAGCCAGACGATGGAGTCGGCGTCGAGGTGGTTCGTCGGCTCGTCGAGGAGCAGGGTGTCGGCGTCCGAGAACAGGATGCGGGCCAGCTCGACGCGGCGGCGCTGACCGCCGGAGAGCGTGTGGAGCGGCTGTCCGAGCACCCGGTCGGGCAGGCTGAGCGCGGCGGCGATGGTGGCGGCCTCGGCCTCGGCGGCGTAACCGCCCTTGGTGAGGAACTCCGTCTCCAGCCGCTCGTACTTCTTCATCGCCTTCTCGCGGGTGGCACCCTTGCCGTTCGCCATCCGGTCCTCGTTCTCACGCATCTTGCGCAGGATCTCGTCCAGCCCACGGGCGGACAGGATGCGGTCGCGGGCGAGGACGTCGAGATCACCGGTGCGCGGGTCCTGCGGGAGGTAGCCGACCTCACCGGAGCGGGTGATGGTGCCGCCGGCCGGTGCGCCCTCGCCGGCGAGGCACTTGGTGAGAGTGGTCTTGCCCGCTCCGTTGCGGCCGACGAGGCCGATGCGGTCGCCCTTGGCGATACGGAAGTTGGCGGACTCGATGAGGATGCGGGCGCCGGCACGCAGCTCGATACCGGAAGCGGTGATCACGGAAAAACTCCAGGGCGGGTTGGACGGCGGACGGGACGACTTCAGAGTCTCGACTCGACGCCGCTACTCATGCACAAGGAGAATTGCCATACAGGCCATTCTACTGGCGGTGTGCAACTGCTTTTCCGCATGCTCCTACGGCATTTGCCGATCACTCGCCCGGAACGCCCTCCGGCGCCGCCCTCCTGACTCCATCCGGCGACCAGAACAGGCATAGCGGTGTGAACTATCCGATACTCGGCGCAGTGCAGTGAGGCAGCCGCGGCCGGACGGAGAGTGGCGCCGGAGTCCTGGGCGCACGGCTCGACGGCGCAGCGGCAGCAGTGGTTCACCACCGGTTTCCGCAGCGGCGGCATGGCCGACTCCACCACCCTCCGGTGAAACGGCCGCGCGGCCGGTCCGCTGCCGATGACCGACGGAACACTGAGACGCAGATCACCATGGAGAGCGAAAGAGGTGAGCGCCATGGCGGGCGCACCGGCCGGGGTTCCGACGATCTATCCGACGATTCTGTACGACGACGCGAAGGCCGCGATCAGGACGCTGACGGAGGGGCTGGGGTTCACCGAGGAAGCGGTGTACGAGGGCGAGAGCGGCACGGTGCTGCACGCGGAGCTGTCCTGCGGCAACGGCAGGGTGATGCTGGGCTCCAAGGGGCGCGGGGGGATCTTCGCCGAGGCGATGACGGATGCCGGACCGAGCGGGGTGTACGTCGTGGTGGACGAGGTCGATGCGCACCATGCGCGGGCCGTGGAGTACGGCGTGGAGATCCTGATGCCGCCCACGGATCAGGACTACGGGTCGCGCGACTACATGGCGCGTGATGCGGAGGGCAATGTGTGGAGCTTCGGGACGTACGCCCCGGGGTCCGCGGACTGACCGCGTCCGCGTCCCCGGGCGCTCTCCCTGATTCCTACGCGCCGCCGGTGTGCACCTGGAAGGCGGCCCGGCGGACGGCCTTGGCCAGTGCGGGGTCCGGATGGGCGGCGGCCAGCGCCACCAGCACCTGGACGGTACGCGGGTGGCCGACGGCCCGGACCTCGTCCAGCAGCGCCGGGACCGTGCCCTGGACGGCGGAGTCGAGGTGACGGACCAGCAGTGCCGTCTCGCCGTGGTCGGCGACGGCCGCCGCGGTGTCGATCCAGAGCCAGGTGGCTTCCTCACGGCTGAGGACCTCCTGGGCGTCCTCCGGGTCGGCTCCGTCGTACTCGGCCAGCCAGAGCAGGGCGTACGGGCGCAGCGACGGGTCGGTGACGACGGAGCGCACCACCGGCTCGGCGGGGGCCCCGACGACCCGGAGTGCCTCGAAGGCGAGTCCGCGCAGCAGCGCGTCCTCGCCTCGGGCGACGGCGAGCAGTTCGGCGACGGCGCTGCCGATGGGACGGGCGGCCAGCCAGGCGCGGTATTCGGCGCGGGCCGGTCCGGGGGTGAGCCGGGCACAGCCGAGCAGCATGTCGGCGGCGGACTGCTCGATGTTCCCGGCCGGGCTCTGGGCGGCGACGCAGATCTGTTCCAGCTTGACCCAGACCGCCCAGTTGCCGAGCGGGGTGAGGGTGGCATGACCGGCGCCGAGCGTGAGTGCGCCGACGGCGGCCAGTCCCTCCAGTGCCCAGTCGAGGAGCAGCGCGACCAGGGCGGCGGGGTGCGCGGTGAGAGCGGGTTCGGCCGGTTCGGCTGGCCCCTTTGACCCATAGGGCACCTCGCAGCGCTCCTCGTGGAGTTCGGCGACGCGCTGGCCGAGGAGATCGAGGAGGGCGGGCACGGTGACCGGACCCGCCGAGAGCTGCAGGAGGGAGAGCACCTGGGGTACGGCCTCGACGGCTTCGGCGACCGCGGTGGACTCGATGCCATCGGGCGCCGGGTGGACGAGCGACCAGGCGTCGAAGAGCGCCACCCAGCCACGGAGCACGGCGGAGTCGTCGCGGTCCCAGGCGCGCAGCCGCCAGCCGGGGCGTGCGGTCTCGCCGTGGAGTTCGACGAGGCCGGCCAGGCGGGCCCGGTCCCAGCCGGAGCGGACCTGCGCCGGGGACAATTCCAGTGCGGTCGCAGCCCGTTCGAGAGCGTGGGCGGCGAGCGGGGCCGTGCCGGGGCTCGCGCCGTCGGCGGCCCAGCGGGCGATCCGTACGGCGTCGGCGAGCGCGGCCCTGGCCTCGCGGGCGAGTTCCGCACGGGGCGGGGTGCCCTCGGGCGGGCGGGGTACCGGCCTGGTGCGCCGGGTGGTCACGGCCTTGCGGGCGGTGGCAAGGGGTCGCGGGCGGACAAGTCGCAGCCTGGAGTCGCGCGGGGTACGGGACGTCACGGGGAGCAGTCTTGCCCCTGACGGCCCGAAAGCCCAAACGGAACCCGGATTCGCGGCGGAAGGGGGCTGCGGGCCCGGACGGCACCAACCCGCCCGTCCCTCGCATCAGCTCACATCAGGGGCGTGAGGAAACGCCGCAGCGCCTCTTCATAGCGGACCGGATCGGCATTCCACATCGCCGCATGCGGAGCCTGCGGTACGGGATGCAGGGCGACCAGGTCGGGACGGCGCTCGGCGAGCTCCCGGCTCGGCTGCCACGGGGCCAAGGTGTCGGCGGGGCCGTGGAAGATCAGCGTCGGGGCGTGCAGGGCCTGCGGGAGGGAGGCGTCGAGGAGCCGGGAGCCGCGCAGACCGGTCTGGCCCTGGGCGGCGCGCAGGGCGAGCGGCAGCAGCGGGGACGGGACGCCGCGGGCGATGGCCAGAGCGCGCAGGGTGGCGGCCCAGTCGAGCACCGGGGAGTCCAGGACGAGGCCGCAGATCCGCCCGCGGAGCGCGGAGTTGACGGCCGCGTGCAGAGCCATGGAGGCGCCGGTGGACCAGCCGTGCAGGACGACCTTCTCGGCGCCGTACCGCACGGCGAAGCGGACGGCCGCGTCCAAGTCGCGCCATTCGGACTCGCCGAGGTGGGCCAGTCCGTCCGGGGAGCGCGGGGCTCCGGGGTCGCCGCGGTATGCCAGGCCGAGGACCGGCAGCCGCAGCCCGTGCAGGAACTCCATGATGTTCATGGGGTGTTCGCGGGTGGTGCCGAGGCCGTGCACGGTGATGACCCAGGTGTCCC
This sequence comes from Streptomyces sp. NPDC056231, assembly GCF_048270745.1. Taxonomy (NCBI): domain Bacteria; kingdom Bacillati; phylum Actinomycetota; class Actinomycetes; order Kitasatosporales; family Streptomycetaceae; genus Streptomyces; species Streptomyces sp. NPDC056231. Next base: position 31,987 of record NZ_JBLVKW010000057.1, read on the forward strand.
GGGGGCCGGGCACGAACCAGGCGGGCAGGACGCCGAGCTCACCGGGGATCTCGACGTCCTCGTGGTCGAGGCCGAGGGCCGTGCCGGGGTCGCCGCTGTACAGCGCGGGGGTGATCCGGACCTGGGCGCCGGGTTCCAGGCTGCCGTCATTGACACGTTCCAGTCTGCGTACGACGGCGTCGGGGGCGTGCGATGCCTGCTCGATCACCGGGCCGACGACGGCCTGGACGCCGTCGCCCACCAGTCCGTACGTACCGGGCCGGAGCGCGGCGAAGGAGCGGGTCAGTGTGACCTGCCCGGCCGCCGTGGCGTGCACGGTGAGCTGCCGGTCGGCGGGGAGCGGACGTCCGGACGGCGCCCTCAGGGCGGCGCTGCTGGCGTACCGGCCGGCGACGACCGCTGCCGCGCCGACGCCGAGGAGGGTGGTGACGGCTGCTGCCGCCGCTGTTGCCGGGCGCACTGCTTCAGTCTCGGGGGGTGTGCCGCGCCCTGCCAGTGGACAGGGGCCGTCCGGTGGCTCGCCGGTGCTCCCGGTCAGCCGGGTTGCCCGTACCCCTTCAGAGCGTCCTGCACGTCACGCAGCTGAGCGAGGGAGAGCAGGGACGGGGTGTGGCCTGGTACGGAGCTTGCGGTGAGCCAGAGCCTGCACATCCATTCCAGCTGGGCGGTGCGGTCGTAGGCCTGGTCGAGGGTCGATCCATAGGTGACGGTTCCGTGGTTGCGGAGCAGACAGCCCGTGCGGTCACGCAGGGCGGCCAGCATGTGCTCGGCCAGCTCCTGGGTTCCGTAGCGCGCATAGGCCGCGGTGCGGACGGGGCCACCGAGCATGGCGGCGGCGTAGTGCACCAGCGGGACCTCGGGGACGAGGGTGGAGACGGCCGTGGCGTGCACGGCGTGGGTGTGCACGACGGCGGCGGCGTCGGTGTTGCGGTAGACCGCCAGGTGGAGCGGCAGTTCGCTGGTCGGGGCGAGGGCGCCGAGCACCTGGTTGCCGTGGAGGTCGACGGCCACGGTGTCGCCGGGGCCCAGCCGGTCGTACGGCACACCGCTCGGGGTGACCAGGACGAGGTCGCCGACCCGCGCCGACACATTGCCCGAGGTGCCGACCACCAAGCCCTCCGCAGCGGTCCTGCGGGCGGTGGCGACGACGCCGTGCCAGGCCTGCTCGATCGCGTCGCGTGCGCCGTTCGCATCGCGCCCGTTATGCCCGCTGTGCGCGTCCTTGTGATGCTCACTCATGGGGGAATCCTGCCAGCGGGGCCGGCGCGGCAGGAGACGCCGAGTGACTCACATCTCTTTTCCGGGGCTTCCGGACCTCGGATCACAGGGCGCAAAGCGAGGCGGGAGGGGCGAAATTCGGCCACGACAGGCGCCGCGCCCCACATCCACTGTCGGTGGCCCGACAAAAAGAATGGCTCAACTCCGTTTGGAGTCACCACAGAGCCCCGTCCAGTTCATCTTCCGTTCACCCAGGTTGCCTACGTTCCACGTGCCAATGACGTCGAACGATTGCCTGGGTAAATGGAACACATCACGCTGCTCCTCGCGATTGTGATCGTGACAGCTCTAGTGTTCGATTTCACGAACGGTTTCCATGACACCGCGAACGCGATGGCGACCACCATCTCGACCGGTGCCCTCAAACCCAAGACAGCGGTGGCCATGTCCGCCGCTCTCAACCTCGTCGGCGCCTTCCTGTCGGTGGAGGTCGCCAAAACGATCTCCGGCGGGATCATCAACGAGAACGGACTGCGGACAGAAGTCATCTTCGCGGCCCTCGTCGGCGCCATTCTGTGGAATCTGCTCACCTGGCTGGTCGGCCTGCCGTCCAGCTCGTCCCACGCACTCTTCGGCGGCCTGATCGGCGCCGCGGTGATGTCGGCGGGCTGGTCCTCGGTCGACGGCGGAACCGTCGTCACCAAGGTCCTGCTTCCCGCGGTCGCCGCCCCGGTCGTCGCGGGTGTCGCCGCACTGCTGGCGACCAGGCTGACGTACCGGATCGGCGGCGGGAACCGTAACGAGGCCCAGGAGAAGGCCACCGCCAAGGGCTACCGGGCCGGCCAGATCGCCTCGGCCGGTCTGGTCTCGCTCGCCCACGGCACCAACGACGCGCAGAAGACCATGGGCATCATCACCCTGGCCCTGGTCACCGGTGGCATCCTGTCCCCCGGCTCGAACCCGCCGGTCTGGGTCATCGTCTCCGCCGGTCTGGCCATCGCACTCGGCACCTACCTGGGCGGCTGGCGCATCATCCGCACCATGGGCAGCGGCCTCACCGAGCTCAAGCCGCCGCAGGGCTTCGCCGCCCAGACCAGCGCGGCCACGGTCATCCTGGCCTCCTCGCACCTCGGCTTCTCCCTCTCCACCACCCAGTCCTGCTCCGGCGCCGTGATGGGTGCGGGTCTGGGCCGCCCGGGCGGTGTGGTCCGCTGGTCCACCGCGACCCGGATGTTCGCCGCCTGGGGTCTGACCCTGCCGGCCGCGGGTCTGGTCGGCGCGGGCGCGGAGTTCCTCACCAGGCAGGGCACCTGGGGTGTCGTCGCCGTCGCCGTCCTGCTCGTCGCGGGCTCCGGAGCGATCTGGCTGCTGTCCCGGCGCAAGCCGGTCGGGCACGGCGATGTCGCGCCCACCGGTGAGGTCGCCGAGCCGGCGGGGGTCATCACCACCGCCATCGCGGCCGTCACTCCGCCGCCCGCCGGGACGGCTGCGGTCGCCACGGCAGTGGACACGACCACGGACCTCAAGACCACCATCCCGGCCCAGCCCGGAACCGTCGCCGCCGATCCGGCGCGGCCCGCCACGGTGTAAGGACAGATCACCATGAACATCGACTGGGCAGCTCTCGGCTCCGTCTTCGGCGTCTCGCTCGTCGTCACCGTCGCGCTGGTGGGCCTCTTCACCCTGGGCATCGTCGGCCTCTCCAAGCAGCCGGAACCGGCCACGCAGGGTGGCTCCACCGGAGGCTCCCTGGTGCTCGCCCGCGTGGGCGGGTACCTCTGCTTCGGGCTCTGCGCGGCTGCGGTCGCGTACGGGATCTATCTGATCGTCGCCTGAGCCCCTTCCCGCACTCCCCCATCGGGCCGGACACACCTCGCGTGTGTCCGGCCCGATGTGCGTCTGCGCACAGTGCACCGCCGCAGGTCAACGCCAGGTTGACGGGCGTTCGCGGAGCGTGGTGGACTGCCGGAGCCATTTACGGCGACAGCAGAGGAAGCCGGTGTGAATCCGGCGCGGTCCCGCCACTGTCACCGGGGAGCAGTCCCCCACACCGGAAGTCACGGCCCGCGCATGCGGGCTGGAAGGCCGGGGGAACTGCGGATCCGGGAGCCAGGAGACTCTCGCCGCCGGTCACGTCGAACCAGGGCGCGGACCCTGAGTGAGGACATATCGCCATGCCCGGCTGCCGTGCGTCCGCCGTTTCTGTGCCGCCCTCACCAGGAGCAGGCTGTACCGAGGTCCTTCGAGGCAGCGCGGCCGGCTGAGCCGTGCGAGCCGACCGCATCTTCGCGTACGGCGCCGCCGCCGGCCTGATCGGCGATCTGCTGCTCGGTGATCCCCGCCGGGGGCATCCGGTCGCCGCCTTCGGGCGGGCCGCGGCGGGCGTCGAACGGCGCCTGTGGCGCGACCACCGCGGGTGGGGCGCCCTGCACACCCTGGTCTGCGCCGGAGGCGCTGCCGGTGGAGCCGCGCTGGCCGCCCGTACCGTACGCCGTCATCCCGCCGCCTCCGTCGCCCTGACCGCGGCCGCCACCTGGTCCGTCGTCGGCGGCACCTCGCTGGGTCGCGAGGCGCGCGCCATCGGCGGCGCGCTCGCCGCCGGTGACATCGAGCTGGCCCGGGAGCGCCTCCCCCATCTGTGCGGGCGCGACCCGCACTCCCTCGACGGGCCGCAGATCGCGCGCGCCGTGGTGGAGTCCGTGGCCGAGAACACCTCGGACGCGGTGGTGGGTGCCCTCGTGTGGGGCGCGCTGGGTGGCGTGCCCGGACTCGTCGCCTTCCGCGCCGTCAACACCCTCGACGCGATGGTCGGGCACAAGTCGCCCCGCCATCTGCGCTACGGCTGGGCCTCGGCCCGCCTGGACGACGTCGCGGGCTGGCCCGGCGCCCGGCTCACCGCCGCGCTCGCCGTGGTTGCCGGGGGGCAGCCACGTCGAGCGCTGCAGGCCTGGCGGGCGGACGCGGGCAGGCATCCGAGCCCCAACGCGGGCCCGGTGGAAGCCTCGTTCGCGGGGGCGCTCGGCGTACGGCTCGGCGGGACCCTCGCGTACGGCGGGCGTGTCGAGCACCGGCCGGTACTGAACGGCGCGACCGGCCGTGCGGTGGAGACCGGGGACATCGAGCGCGCGGTGCGGCTGTCGCGCCGCGTGGGAGTACTGGCCCTCGGCGTGTGCGCGGCGGGCCGGCTGATCGCGGGACGGTGGTCGCCCTCGGGGCGGCGTGCGGCTGCGGGACGGAGCGGGAAATGAGCGGCGGACTGCTGGTCGCCGGAACCACGTCGGACGCGGGCAAGAGCGTCGTCACCGCAGGCATCTGCCGGTGGCTGGTGCGCCAGGGCGTGAAGGTCGCGCCGTTCAAGGCGCAGAACATGTCGCTGAACTCGTTCGTCACCCGCGAGGGTGCGGAGATCGGACGCGCGCAGGCGATGCAGGCGCAGGCCGCCCGGGTGGAACCGACCGCGCTGATGAACCCGGTGCTGCTCAAGCCCGGCGGCGACCGGTCCAGTCAGGTCGTCCTGATGGGCAGGCCGGTGGGCGAGATGAGCGCGCGCGGTTACCACGGGGGGCGACAGGAATCTCTGTTCGGTACGGTCGTGGACTGTCTGGAGCAGCTTCGGGGCACCTATGACGCCGTGATCTGCGAGGGGGCGGGCAGCCCGGCCGAGATCAATCTGCGGCGCACCGACATCGTGAACATGGGGATCGCGCGGGCCGCGGGGTTCCCCGTCATCGTCGTCGGTGACATCGACCGCGGTGGCGTCTTCGCCTCGTTCTTCGGCACGACGGCGCTGCTCAGCGCCGAGGACCAGGCGCTGGTCGCCGGCTATCTGGTCAACAAGTTCCGCGGCGACGTGTCGCTCCTGGAGCCGGGTCTCGACATGCTGCACGGGCTGACCGGGCGGCGGACGTACGGAGTTCTGCCGTTCGCCCACGGCCTGGGCATCGACGAGGAGGACGGGCTGCGGGTCTCGCTCCGCGGTGCCGTACGCGAGTCGGTCGTCGCACCGCCGCACGGCGAGGACGTGCTGCGGGTCGCGGTGTGCGCCGTGCCGCTGATGTCGAACTTCACCGATGTGGACGCGCTGGCCGCCGAACCGGGTGTCGTGGTGCGGTTCGTGGACCGGGCGGAGGAGCTGGCCGACGCGGATCTGGTGATCGTGCCGGGCACGCGCGGGACGGTGAAGGCGCTGGCCTGGCTGCGGGAGCGGGGGCTGGCCGACGCGCTGCTGCGACGGGCGGCGCAGGGGCGTCCGGTGCTCGGCATCTGTGGCGGGTTCCAGGTGCTCGCGGAGCAGATCGAGGACGAGGTGGAGTCGCGGGCGGGGCGGGTCGACGGGCTCGGACTGCTGCCGGTGCGGATCCGGTTCGACCGCGAGAAGACCCTTGCCCGGCCGGTCGGTACGGCGCTCGGGGAGCCGGTGGAGGGGTACGAGATCCACCACGGGGTCGCCGATGTGCGGGGCGGCGAGCCGTTCCTGGACGGGTGCCGGGTCGGCGCGGTGTGGGGGACGCACTGGCACGGGTCGCTGGAGAGCGATGCGTTCCGGCGGCGGTTCCTGAGCGAGGTCGCGCGGACGGCGGGGCGGCGGTTCGTGGCCGCACCCGACACGAGTTTCGGGGCGTTGCGGGAGGAACAGCTGGACCGGCTGGGGGATCTGATCGAGGAGCATGCCGATACGGGGGCGTTGATGCGGTTGATCGAGGCGGGGGTACCGGAGGGACTGCCCTTCGTGGGCCCTGGGGCGCCGGAGGTGCCGGCGGCCCGTGGGGCCGGGGTGGCCGGGGTGGCCGGGAGGTCGGCGTGAGGGGGACGCCTGCGGCGGGCTCTGTTCCCCCGTCCGCACCTTCCCGTGACCGGGTCTCCGTCCCGGGCCCCGGTCCTCAGATGCCCGACGGGCCGAGCAGTCGCCCGGAACCGCTGGACAGCGGGCCGGAACAGGTCACCGGTTCTTGGATGGATGACGTCGTCAAGGAGGCTTTGTGAGTACCCCGTATCCCTTTACTGCCATCGTCGGGCAGGACGATCTACGGCTCGGACTGTTGCTGAACGCCGTATCGCCCGCTGTCGGTGGTGTGCTCGTGCGTGGGGAGAAGGGGACCGCCAAGTCCACCGCCGTGCGGGCGCTCGCCGCGCTCATGCCCGAGGTCGATGTCGTCTCCGGATGCCGGTTCTCGTGTGACCCGGTGTCGCCCGATCCGGCGTGTCCCGATGGGCCCCACAAGGCCGGCGGCGGCGTGTCGCGGGCGGCGCGGACCGTGGAGCTGCCGGTGGGCGCCTCCGAGGACCGGCTCGTCGGGGCGCTCGACATCGAGCGGGCGCTCACCGACGGGGTCAAGGCGTTCGAGCCGGGGCTCCTCGCCGACGCGCATCGCGGAATCCTGTACGTCGACGAGGTCAACCTGCTCCATGACCACCTGGTGGATCTGCTGCTGGACGCGGCTGCCATGGGTGCCTCGTACGTGGAACGCGAAGGCGTCTCCGTACGGCATGCCGCGCGGTTCCTGCTCGTCGGAACGATGAACCCCGAAGAGGGCGAGCTGCGGCCGCAGTTGCTCGACCGGTTCGGGCTGACCGTCGAGGTCGCCGCGTCACGCGACACCGATCAGCGGGTCGAGGTCGTGCGGCGGCGGCTCGCGTACGACGACGATCCGGCCGGGTTCGCCGCCCGGTGGGCCCAGGAAGAAGGGGAGTTGCGGGAGCGGATCGCCGCCGCGCGGGCGCTCCTTCCGCACGTGGTGCTCGGGGACCGCGCGTTGCGGCAGATCGCCGCCACCTGTGCGGCCTTCGAGGTCGACGGGATGCGCGCCGACATCGTGATGGCCCGCACCGCGACCGCGCTGGCCGCGTGGGCGGGACGTACCGACGTGCTCGCCGAGGACGTCCGGCAGGCCGCCCTGCTGGCGCTCCCCCACCGGCGCCGCCGCAATCCGTTCGACGCGCCCGGTCTCGACGAGGAGAAACTCGACGACACGCTGGAGCAGAACAGCGGTGAAGGGGACGGGCGCGGGGACGACCCCGATCCGGACGGGCCGGGTGGGGGTGGACAGCCCCCGCGGGGGGACGGGCCCGACACGCCGCCGCAGCCCGAGGCGCGGAACGGCGACACGCCCGGACTGCCCTCGCAGGGACGGCCGGCCGACGGCGGCGAGCAGCAGCCCGTACGTGCTGCCGAGCCGTTCCGCACGAAGATGCTGAGCGTGCCGGGGCTCGGCGAGGGCGCGGCGGGGCGGCGGTCCCGGGCGCGTACCGAACACGGGCGTACGACCGGGGCGCGACGGCCCGAGGGGGCCCTGACCAGACTGCATCTCGCCGCGACCGTCCAGGCTGCCGCCCCGCACCAGCGTGCGCGCGGACGGTCGGGCCGGGGGTTGGTGGTGCGGCGGGATGATCTGCGCCAGGCGACCAGGGAGGGACGCGAGGGGAACCTCGTACTTTTCGTCGTGGACGCTTCCGGGTCGATGGCCGCCCGGCAGCGGATGAGCGCCGTGAAGGGTGCGGTGCTTTCGCTGCTGTTGGACGCGTACCAGCGGCGGGACAAGGTCGGCCTGATCACCTTCCGCGGCAGGGGCGCCGACGTGGCACTGCCGCCCACCTCGTCCGTGGACGCAGCCGCCGCGCGGCTGGAGACGCTGCCGACCGGTGGGCGCACCCCCCTCGCGGCCGGACTGCTGAAGGCCCATGACGTCCTGCGGGTGGAGCGGCTGCGCGATCCGTCGCGGCGGCCGCTGCTGGTCGTGGTGACGGACGGACGGGCGACCGGAGGCCCGGAGCCGGTGGACCTGGCGGCGCGGGCCGCACGGCTGCACGAGGCCGAGGGCACGGCATCCGTCGTCGTGGACTGCGAGTCGGGGGTCGTTCGGCTCGGGCTGGCCGGCTCCCTGGCCCGCGATCTCGGGGGCACTGCCGTCACGCTCGACGAGCTGCGGGCCGACTCGATCGCCGGGCTCGTCAGGGATGTTCAGGGAACCAACGGATCCAACAGGAGGGCCGCCTAATGCCGCAGGGACAGCCGACCAACGTGCCGGACGACGGGCTGACGACGCGTCAGCGCCGAAACCGTCCGCTGCTCTTCGTCCATACCGGTATCGGCAAGGGCAAGTCGACGGCCGCATTCGGGCTCGCGCTGCGCGCCTGGAACCAGGGCTGGCCGATCGGGGTGTTCCAGTTCGTCAAGTCGGCGAAGTGGAAGGTCGGGGAGGAGAACGCGCTGAAGGTCCTCGGCGCGAGCGGTGAGGGCGGCACGGTCGCCTGGCACAAGATGGGCGAGGGCTGGTCGTGGGTCCAGCGCGGCCTGCACGGTGACAACGCGGACAACGAGGAGAAGGCCCGCGAGGGCTGGGAACAGGTCAAGCGTGACCTGGCCGCCGAGACGTACAAGCTGTACGTCCTCGACGAGTTCGCGTACCCGATGCACTGGGGCTGGATCGACACCGATGAGGTGGTCGAGGTGATGCGCAACCGTCCGGGGACGCAGCATGTGGTGATCACCGGGCGCAACGCCCCGGAGAAGCTCGTCGAGGCCGCCGACCTGGTGACCGACATGTCCAAGGTGAAGCACCCGATGGACGTCGGCCAGAAGGGCCAGAGGGGCATCGAGTGGTGACCATTCCGCGACTGGTGATTGCCGCGCCGGCGTCCGGCAGCGGCAAGACCACCGTGGCGACGGGACTGATGGCGGCCTTCGCGGAGCGCGGCCTCGCCGTGTCGCCGCACAAGGTCGGGCCCGATTACATCGACCCCGGCTATCACTCGCTGGCCACCGGGCGGGCGGGGCGCAACCTCGACGCGTACATGTGCGGGCCGGAGCTGGTCGCTCCGTTGTTCGCGCACGGGGCGCGTGGGTGCGACCTGGCGATCGTCGAGGGGGTGATGGGGCTGTACGACGGGGCCTCCGGACGGGGCGAGCTGGCGTCGACCGCCCATGTCGCGAAGCTGCTGCAGGCACCGGTGGTGCTGGTCGTGGACGCGTCGTCGCAGTCGCGGTCGGTCGCCGCGCTGGTGCACGGCTTCGCCTCGTGGGATCCCGAGGTACGGATCAGCGGGGTGATCCTCAACAAGGTCGGCTCGGACCGGCACGAGTTGCTGCTGCGGGAGGCGCTGGACGAGTCCGGCGTGCCGGTGATGGGGGTGCTGCGGCGGGCCGAGCAGGTGGCCACGCCCTCGCGCCATCTGGGGCTGGTGCCGGTGGCCGAGCGGCGGGGCGACGCGCTGGCCGCCGTCGCCGCGATGGCGGCGCAGGTGCGGAGCGGGTGTGACCTGGATGCGCTGATGGCATTGGCTCGGTCGGCACCGCGGACGCCTGCCGCGTCGGGGGCGTGGGATCCGGTGGAGGCCGTGCGGCAGGCGGGCGGAGGCAGGGACGCCGACGGCGAGGGCAGCCCGCGTCGTGGCCGGCCCGTCGTCGCCGTGGCCGGAGGGCCCGCTTTCACGTTTTCCTACGCCGAGCACAGCGAGCTCCTCGCCGCCGCCGGGGCCGACGTCGTGACGTTCGATCCGTTGCGGGACGAAACGCTGCCCGAGGGCACCCGCGGGCTCGTCATCGGTGGGGGGTTCCCGGAGGTGTACGCCCCCGAGCTGTCCGCCAACGAACCGCTCCGCAAGGCCGTTGCCGATCTCGCCGGCGCCGGTGCTCCCCTTGCCGCCGAGTGTGCCGGGCTGCTCTATCTCTCGCGTTCGCTCGACGGACTACCGATGTGCGGGGTGCTCGACGCCGACGGCCGGATGTCGAAGCGGCTGACACTCGGCTACCGGGAGGCCGTGGCGCTCACCGACAGTCCGCTGGCCGCGGTCGGCACACGGCTGCGTGGGCACGAGTTCCACCGCACGGTGCTGGAGCCGGGCGCCGGCGCCTCCCCCGCCTGGGGGATGCATCTGCCGGAGCGGCGCGTGGAGGGCTTCGTGCAGCAGGGCGTCCATGCCAGCTATCTGCATACGCACTGGGCCTCGACGCCGGGCGTCGCGCGGCGGTTCGTCGACCGTGTCCGGGTGTGACCCGCTCCGTGGTTCTGCTCGTCGTCGGGGTCGGCGCGGGCCGTGGTGTGCCGGCCGGTGAAGTGCTGGAGCTCGTCTCGTGCGTACTGCACGAGGCGGGGCTTTCGCCCGGCAGCATCGTGGAGTTGGCGACCCTCGACACGAAGGCCGAGGAGCCGGGGATCGTAAGAGCGGCTGCGCGGCTGGGTGTTCCCGTGCGTGGGTACAGCGCGGCGGAACTCGCCGCGGTCGCCGTGCCGAACCCGTCGGGCGCCGTGCTCGCCGCGGTCGGTTCGGCCTCGGTCGCGGAGGCGGCGGCTCTCGTCCGCGCCGACGAACTCCTCGTACCGAAGCGGAAGTCGGTCCCACCGGGGCGGATGGGGAAGGTTACCTGTGCGGTGGCCCGGCGGGCTTCGCCCGCGCATCCGGATCCGACCGTTGCGTCGAGTGCGGTGCCGGGCACATAGTCATCCTGCCGTCGCTCCATCCCCATCGTCATGAACTCGCCCCCCACACCCTCTGGAAGTCATGCACACTCCCATTGAGAGACCCGATGTCAACCGCGCGGACGGACAGCACGATCTGCGGCACCACGGTGACGCGGAGGTCCGCGGCCTGGATCTGACCGATCTCGCCGTCAACGTACGCACCGATACGCCCCCGGCCTGGCTGAAGGAGCGAATATCCGCGTCCCTCTCCACGCTCGCCGCCTACCCGGACGGGGGCCGTGCGCGGGCCGCGGTCGCGGAACGGCACGGGCTGCCGGTGGACCGGGTCCTGCTCACGGCGGGTGCGGCGGAGGCGTTCGTGCTGATCGCGCGGACGCTGCCGGCCCGGCGGCCGGTCGTCGTGCATCCCCAGTTCACCGAGCCGGAGGCGGCGTTGCGCGCGGCCGGGCACACGGTGGGGCGGGTGCTGCTGCGCGCGGAGGACGGTTTCCGGCTGGATCCGGCGGCCGTGCCCGAGGAGGCGGATCTGGTGGTGGTCGGCAATCCGACCAACCCCACGTCGGTCCTGCATCCGACGGCCGCACTGGAGAAACTGGCGCGCCCCGGGCGGACGTTGGTGGTCGACGAGGCGTTCATGGACGCGATACCGGGCGAACGCGAGGCGCTGTGCGGACGTACGGACGTCCCGGGCCTCGTCGTGCTGCGCAGCCTCACCAAGACATGGGGGCTGGCGGGGCTGCGGATCGGTTACGTGCTGGCTTCCCCGGAGATCATCGGCGCACTCCAAGAAGCGCAGCCGCTGTGGCCGGTGTCGTCCCCCGCGCTGGCGGCGGCCGAGGCGTGCATGGAGCCGCGGGCGCTGGTGGAGGCGGCCGCCGCGGCAGACCGTATCGCGGTGGACCGGGCCCATCTGATCGCCGGGCTCATGGAGTTCGCCGAGGTGCGGGTGGCGGAGCCTGCCGAGGGGCCGTTCGTACTGGTGCGGCTGGAGCGGGCGGCGGAGGTGCGGGAGCGGCTGCGGGCGCTGGGCTTCGCGGTGCGGCGCGGCGATACGTTCCCGGGGCTCGGTCCGCAGTGGCTGCGGCTGGCCGTGCGCGACCGCGTGACGACCAACCGTTTTCTGCAGGCGCTCGATCAGGCGCTCCAGGTGCTCGCCTCCCCCAGGAACCGCTGACGGGGAGCGGCGCTCGCCCCTGCGTGAACGCCGCTCCCCATGCCCCCGATTTCCCCCTGTCCCGCCCCTCGGGCCGGGGCGGTGTCAGTCCTGGGCGCGCCTGCGTGCCACGACCGTCGCGCCCGCACCCAGCGCCAGCAGGAGCGCCGCTCCGCCCGCGAGGTACGGCGTCGCGGAGCTGCCACCGGTCTCCGCGAGGTTCGTGTCGCCCGAAGCCGGGGCGTGGTCGGTCCCGGTCTGCGGCTTCACCTCGCTGCCGGTGCTGCCACCGCCGTTGCCTCCGCCGGAGTTGCCCCCCGCGGGCGCGGTGGGCTCGACACTGGGAGCGGCTGCCTTCGGGGTCTCACAGGTCGCCTCGGCGAGCGTGACCTCGCCCTCGACGTCGGCGACATTGAGCTTGAGCGGGTTGACCGACACCCTCAGCTGCAGCGCGGTCGCCGCGGCGGTGCGTGACGTGGTCTGCGTCTTCGACAGGTCGAGGACGACCTCGCCGACGCCGGGCACCGCCACCCGTGTCGTGCCGCCCGCCGTCAGCGTGACCTTCCGGCCGAGGACCGTGACATGGCCCAGCACATTCGATTCGGCAACGGGCTGGTGACCCACTTCGCAGACAGCCTTGGAGGTGACCTTCTCGACCTCGATGAGCGAGAGCTGCGGCAGTCCGGGCACATGGACACGAGCCTTCGCCAGGTTGCTGTGGCCCTCGGCCCTGTGCTTGTCGACGGTCGCGTCCGCCGTGGCCACGTCGGCACGCAGCACGTCGACCGGGCGGCCTTGCGACACGCCGTCGAGGCGCACGCTGAGTGCGGTCTCCTCGGCGCTCGCCGGTGCGTGCACCTCGTTGAGCGTGGCCTTCAGCGGCACGTCGACCGTCTTGTTCAGGAGTGAGACGTCGAGTGCGGTGCGGAGCACGACCGCGCTCGCCTTCCCGCCGCCGGTGGTCGTGGTGGTCCCGGTGGCGTGCGCCGGGGCGGCAACCAGCAGGGCGACGGGCGCGGCGGCGACCGCCAGTGCGGCGAGGCGGAAGGTGTTGCTGTTCAAAATGGTGGAACCCCCACAAGAGACATGGAGCCACCGGCGCCGTCCATGGGGGACATCGCGGGCACCGGTGGCCTCGACTCCGTGAATCTTTTCGTACAGAGGGTGAACTGACAGTAACCCGAGGTGAGTTCACCCCAAAGGGGGTTTCCGTATCCGTATTCGAATATCCCGGCACGTGCGCCCCTCGGTGTCACCCGATCCGCTGAGCGTGTCCGAGGTGCCGGACGACTGCGCCGGGGTGCTTCAACGAGTGCGAGCGCCGTCCGGTCACTGGCTGTCAACGCACCGCCGGGGCGGCATCAGCCGATCACACGGCCGTTCAGCACCACATGGCGCGGCGCCGCCAGCACCCGTACATCCGCCCGCGGGTCCGCCTCGTACACCACCAGATCCGCCGGGGCGCCCTGCTCAAGACCCGGCCGCCCGAGCCAGGCGCGCGCACCCCAGGCCGTCGCCGAGAGCGCTTCGCGGGGCGGGATGCCCGCCGTGACCAGTTCGGCGACCTCCGCCGCCACCAGGCCATGGGCCAGCGAGCCGCCCGCGTCGGTGCCGACGAAGACCGGTACACCCGCGTCGTACGCCGCGCGCACGGTGTCGTAGCGACGCTCGTACAGCCGCCGCATATGCGCCGACCAGCGCGGGAACTTGGCTTCGCCGCCGGCCGCGAGGTCCGGGAACGTGGCGATGTTGACCAGCGTCGGGACGATCGCGACGCCGCGCTCGGCGAAGAGCGGGATGGTGTCCTCGGTCAGTCCCGTCGCATGCTCGATGCAGTCGATCCCGGCCTCGACGAGATCGACGAGGGCGTCCTCGGCGAAGCAGTGCGCGGTGACCCGGGCGCCGAGCCGGTGCGCCTCGGCGATGGCTGCCTCGACCTCGCCGCGCGGCCAGCAGGCAGCCAGGTCACCGGCGTCCCGGTCGATCCAGTCGCCGACCAGCTTGACCCAGCCGTCACCGCGCCGCGCCTCCTGCGCGACGTATGCGACGAGGTCGCCGGGCTCGATCTCATGGGCGTAGTTCCGTGTGTACCTGCGGGTCCTGGCGATATGACGTCCGGCCCGAACGATCTTGGGAAGGTCCTCGCGGTCGTCGATCCACCGGGTGTCGGAGGGCGATCCGGCGTCTCTGATGAGCAGCGTGCCGGCCTCCCGGTCGGTGAGCGCCTGCTTCTCGCTCGTGGCGGCGTCGACCGGGCCGTGGTGGTCGAGCCCCACATGGCAGTGGGCGTCCACGAGGCCCGGCAGCACCCAGCCGGTGACGGTCTCCGCCGCGTCCGCGCCGGGCGGCCGCTCGTACGAGATCCGCCCGTCGACGGCCCACAGCTCGTCCCGTACGTCGTCGGGACCGACGAGTACCCGCCCCTTCACATGCAGCACCGATTGCACCGTGTGATCTCTCATGGCAGCACTGTACGAGGCGGCCGATGGCGGCCTCGGTACTCTCGACGGAAGCGCTGTTCGTACGCCGAACCGCAGGCCGACCCGATCCGAAGAGAGCACCACCGTGACGCACCCCCTCCTCGACCTCGCCCCGCTCACCGCCGCACACTTCGCCGCCATCGAGCGGCGGGTGGCCGGCCTCCTCGCCACCGAGCAGGACGTCGTCATCATGCAGGGCGAGGCGCTGCTTCCCCTCGAAGGCTGCATCCGGGGCGGTGCCCGGCCCGGTTCGACCGCACTGAACGTGGTCACGGGGCCGTACGGTCAGACCTTCGGGAACTGGCTGCGCGACTGCGGTGCCAATGTCATCGACCTGGCGGTGCCCTTCCACACGGCGGTCACCGCCGACCAGGTCGCGCAGGCGCTCGCCGCGCACCCGGAGATCGACTTCGTCTCGCTGGTCCACGCGGAAGCCGCGACCGGCAACACCAACCCGGTCGCGGAGATCGGTGAGGTCGTCCGGGCGCACGGGGCGCTGTTCATGCTGGACGCCGTCGCCTCGGTGGGCGCCGAGCCGCTGCTGCCGGACCTGTGGGGCGTCGACCTGTGCGTGATCGGCGCACAGAAGGCGATGGGCGGCCCGGCCGGGGTGTCGGCGGTGTCGGTGAGCGAGCGCGCCTGGGAGCGGATCGCCGCCAACCCCGAAGCCCCCCGCCACTCGTATCTCTCGCTCCTGGACTGGAAGGAGCGCTGGATCGACGGCGGCCGGAAGGCGCTCCTGCACGCCCCCGCGCAGCTGGAGATGCTGGCCCTGGAGGCGTGTGTGGAGCGGATCGAGACGGAGGGGCTCAAGGCGCTGATGGCACGGCACGCGGCGGCCGCCGCGGCGACGCGGGCGGGCGCGGTGGCGCTCAGCGGCGGCCTGGCGCCGTACGTGCACGAGGCACGGGACGCGGCGCCGGTCGCCACGACGCTGCGCGCCCCGGCGGGGATCGACGCCGCCGGGCTGGTCGCCAAGGCACTCGCGGCCGACCCGTCGCTGCCGCTGATCGCGGGCGGCGGGGCGCTGTCCAAGGAGATGATCCGGGTCAATCACTACGGTGTGGACGCGACGCGGGGCGCGGTGCAGTCCTCGCTCGCGGCTCTGGGGGCGGCGCTGGCCGACGCGGGCCGGCCGGTCGACTTCGAGGCTGCCCGCAGGGCCGTTACGGAAACCTGGCCGAGCGAATAAATTCAGGAGGGTCCGCCATCCTGGATCCGGCGGCGGACCACCACGAATTCATCAATGCGGGGAGCTGTTAATTCAGAGCAGCTCCCCGCATTCTTTTGCCCGCTTTCCCGGACCCTAAACACTCAAGTTTCGGCAGCACTGATCGACACAATTCGACCACGTTTCCCAGGAGTTACGACTCTGTGACCGACTCCACATCCGGGAAAGATTTGCCGGATAAATGACGGACATATCGCCAGGAATCTTCACTGCTTCGCGCCGGGGCACGCGCCCGCGTGATAACACACGGGCCCGTCCCGCCCAACCCTCTACGTCGATGCAATTTCAGAATTTGCTGGGTAAATTCAATTCGCATGACCGCCGCGCCAGCAGATTTTGCACGTGCCCGAAGCGAATTCCTTACCATCGACACCCCGCGAGTGGAGGACGGAGCCGCGATCTGGCGTATCGCCCGCGACTCCGAGGTCCTGGACCTCAACTCCTCGTACAGCTATCTGCTGTGGTGCCGTGACTTCGCCACGACCTCCGTGGTCGCCCGCGACGAGACCGGCGAACCGGTCGCCTTCGTGACGGGATACATCCGGCCCGACCGCCCCGAGACGCTCGTCGTCTGGCAGGTGGCCGTCGACCACGGCCACCGCGGGACCGGGCTGGCCGCCAAGCTGCTGGACTCGCTGACCGCGCGGGTCGCCGCAGTGCACGGCCTGGCCTCCGTCGAGACCACCGTCACCCCGGACAACACCGCATCCGACCGGCTGTTCACCTCCTACGCACTCCGCCATGACGTGGCTCTGGAGCGTGAAGTGCTGTTCGACGGCAGGCTGTTCCCCGAGGGAACACACCAGCCGGAAGTGCTCTACCGCATCGGTCCGTTCCACGCCTGAGAGCGGCGAAGACCGCACCGCCGCCCTCCCCCCTCAAGCAGGAGATCCCCTGTGACCATCACCCCGCCTGCCCTCAGCGTCTTCGAGACCCTGGAGTCGGAGGTACGGAGCTACTGCCGCGGCTGGCCCGCCGTGTTCGACCGTGCGCAGGGCTCCCGGCTGACCGACGAAGACGGCCACACGTACCTCGACTTCTTCGCCGGTGCCGGATCCCTCAACTACGGCCACAACAACCCGGTGCTGAAGCGTGCGTTGATCGACTACATCGAGCGCGACGGCATCACCCACGGCCTCGACATGGCCACCACCGCGAAACGCTCCTTCCTGGAGACCTTCCAGAACGTGGTGCTGCGCCCGCGCGACCTTCCGTACAAGGTGATGTTCCCCGGCCCGACCGGCACCAACGCGGTCGAGGCCGCGCTGAAGCTGGCCCGCAAGGTGAAGGGACGCGAGTCGGTCGTCTCGTTCACCAACGCCTTTCACGGCATGTCGCTCGGCTCGCTCGCCGTCACCGGCAACGCCTTCAAGCGGGCCGGGGCCGGCATCCCGCTGGTGCATGGCACGCCGATGCCGTTCGACAACTATCTCGACGGCCAGGTCCCGGACTTCCTCTGGTTCGAGCGGCTCCTCGAGGACCAGGGGTCGGGTCTCAACCAGCCCGCCGCCGTGATCGTCGAGACGGTGCAGGGCGAGGGCGGCATCAATGTGGCGCGGCCCGAATGGCTGCGGGCGCTGGCCGATCTGTGCCGGCGCCGCGACATGCTGCTGATCGTCGACGACATCCAGATGGGCTGCGGCCGTACGGGCGCGTTCTTCTCGTTCGAGGAGGCCGGTATCACGCCGGACATCGTCACCCTGTCCAAGTCCATCAGCGGATACGGACTGCCCATGTCGCTCTGCCTGTTCCGCCCGGAGCTGGACATCTGGGGACCGGGCGAGCACAACGGCACCTTCCGCGGCAACAATCCCGCGTTCGTCACCGCCGCCGCCGCTCTCGACGCCTACTGGACGGACGGCCAGATGGAGAAACAGACCCTGGCCCGCGGCGAACAGATCGAGCAGGCACTGCTGGCGATCTGCGACGAACACGCCCCGCTCGGCGCTCGGTTCCGCGGCCGCGGCCTGGTCTGGGGGCTGGAGTTCACCGACACGTCGCGCGCCGCCGCGGTCTGCGCCCGCGCCTTCGAACTGGGGCTGCTGGTGGAGACCTCCGGTCCGCAGAGCGAGGTCGTGAAGCTGCTGCCGGCCCTGACCGTCACCCCCGAGGAACTGGACGAGGGCCTGCGCACGCTGGCCCGCAGCGTCCGCGAAACCGCCTGACACCCCGACGCGCAGAGACACCGAAGAGAAAAGCAGAGAAAGGCACCGACTCACCGTGATCGTCCGTTCACTCAGTGACATCGAGAACACCGACCGGCATGTGAAGGCCGCCTCCGGCACCTGGGAGAGCAAGCGCATCGTGCTCGCCAAGGAGAAGGTGGGCTTCTCGCTCCACGAAACCGTGCTGTACGCGGGCACGGAGACGTCGATGTGGTACGCGAACCACATCGAGGCCGTGTTGTGCACCGAGGGCGAGGCCGAGCTCACCAATGACGAGACCGGCGAGAAGCACTGGATCTCCCCCGGCACGATGTACCTGCTGAACGGGCACGAGCACCACACGCTGCGCCCGAAGACCGACTTCCGCTGCGTCTGCGTCTTCAACCCTCCGGTCACCGGACGGGAGGACCACGACGAGAACGGTGTCTATCCCCTGCTGACCGAGGAAGGCTGAACGATGACCATCGATGTACGCGCCGATCTGTACCCCACCCGGGGCTCGGCCGAGCTGATCACTCCTCGCCAGGACCCGGTCATCTGGTCGGCACCCGGCGCCCCGGGCCCGGTCGCCGTGAAGGACCTGCAGGGCTTCGAGCGCGACGGCTTCCTCACCGTCGACCAGCTGATCACGCCCGACGAGGTCGCCGGCTACCGGGCCGAGCTCGACCGGCTGATCGCCGATCCCGCGGTCCGGGCGGACGAGCGCTCGGTCATCGAGCCCACGTCGCAGGACGTCCGCTCGGTCTTCGAGGTCCACCGGATCAGCGAGGTCTTCGCCCGGCTGGCCGGCGACGAGCGGGTGGTGGGCCGGGCCCGCCAGATCCTCGGTTCGGACGTGTACGTCCACCAGTCGCGGATCAACGTCAAGCCGGGCTTCGGCGCTTCGGGGTTCTACTGGCACTCGGACTTCGAGACCTGGCATGCCGAGGACGGTCTGCCGCACATGCGGGCGGTGTCCGTGTCGATCGCGCTGACCGAGAACCACGACACCAACGGCGGGCTGATGATCATGCCCGGTTCGCACAAGTCGTTCCTCGGGTGCGCGGGCAGGACACCGAAGGACAACTACAAGAAGTCCCTGCGGATGCAGGAGGCCGGCACCCCGTCCGACGAGGCGCTGACCAGGATGGCCGACCGGTACGGCATCCGGCTCTTCACGGGTCCGGCTGGTTCGGCGACCTGGTTCGACTGCAACTGCATGCACGGCTCGGGGGACAACATCACCCCGTTCCCGCGCAGCAACGTCTTCATCGTCTTCAACAGTGTGGAGAACGCGGCCGAGGAACCGTTCGCGGCGCCGGCCAGGCGCCCGGAGTTCATCGGGTCACGGGACTTCTCGCCGGTGGGATGAGGCGGTGGCGCGGTGGGCGGGGACGGCTCGGACGGTCCCCGCCCACCGGCACAATCGGGTGGACCCGGCGGTCCGGCAACAGCGAGAGTGAGGCCATGACTTCACTTGTACGACACGTCACGATCGACTGCGCCGACGCCTACAGCCTCGGCAGTTTCTGGGCCGAGGTACTCGGTGCGCAGCTGTCCGACGAGGACCGGCCCGGTGATCCGGAGGCACTCGTCGAAACCCCCGGCGCCGCACTGCTGTTCATTTCGGTGCCCGAGCCCAAGGCCGGGAAGAACCGGGTCCACCTGGACATCCAGCCGCAGGACCGTACCCGTGACGAGGAGGTCGAGCGGCTGCTCGCCCTCGGCGCCACGCTCGTCGGCGACCACCGCAAGCCGAACGGCCGGGGCTGGGCGACGCTCGCCGACCCCGAGGGCAATGAGTTCTGTGTGGAGTGCAGCGCCGCGGAGAAGGCCACGCTGACCGCGACCCGGCTACCGGTCACCGCGGATGACGTGACCACCGCGGTCCAGCTCTCGCTCGCCGCGCTCCGTGAGGTTCCGGAGGATCACTGGCGGGCACCCGCCGGGACGCTGCAATGGGACTCCTGGGAGACCGTGGAGCATCTGAACGACGATCTCTTCGCGTACGCAGCCCAGTTGGGCCCGAAGAAGCCGCCGCTGGACCGTGAGGTGCCGTACCGCTGGGGAGCCGACCGCAAGGGCGGTCCGGCCAACGCGATCTTCGCCAACCCCGATGCCGGTGCGGTCGGTCTGCTGCAGACCCTGGAAGCGAGCGGGGCACTGCTGACGGCGATGGTACGGACGACCCTGGCGGATGTCCGCTCGTACCACGTGTACGGGATCTCGGACCCGGAGGGCTTCGCCGCGATGGGAATCGTGGAGACCCTGGTGCATACCCACGATGTCGTTCGGGGCCTGGACATCTCCTGGGTGCCGCCCGCCGATCTGTGCGACCGCGTACTGGCCCGGCTGTTCCCGGACGCCCCGGACGACACCGACCGGTGGACCGTACTCCTCTGGTCCACCGGCCGCGCCGAGCTGCCCGGGCGTGAGCGTGTCAGCTCGTGGAAGTGGCGGAGCGCGCCGCTGGACACGCCCTGAGGGCTGTCCAGCGGATCGGGGCGGACACACGTCAGCGCTGCGGGCCGGGGCAGTCAGCCCGCCAGCACCTCCAGCGCGCGGTCCACATCAGCCTGTGTGTTGTAGAGGTGGAACGCCGCCCGTAGATTTCCGGCCCGGTCCGAGACCGTGATCCCCGCCCGCGCCAGCGCGGGCTCCCGGCTGCCGAGCCCCGGCACAGCGACGATCGCGGTCCGGCCGGACACCGGTTCGTGACCGATCCCGGCCAGTCCGGAACGGAACCGGGCAGCGAGCGCGGTGTTGTGGGCGTGCACGGCATCGATGCCGATCTCGACCAACAACGCGAGAGAGCGCTCGGCGCCGTGGTATGCGAGGAAGGCCGGCGCCGCGTCGAAGCGGCTCGCGGTGCCGGCGAGCCGCTCGACCGGACCGTAGACGCTGCCCCAGCGGTCCTCCGCGGCCATCATGCCCGCGTAGAGAGGCAGCAGGGTCTCCTGCGCCTCCTCGGTGACCGTGAGGAACGACGTACCCCGCGGGCAGAGCAGGAACTTGAAGCCGCCGGTGACGGTGTAGTCGTACGCCCCGGCGTCCAGCGCCAGCCAGCCCGCGGACTGGGTGGCGTCGAGCAGGACCCGGGCTCCGTGCGCGGCGGCCGCCGCCCGGACCGCGTCGAGGTCGGCGAGGCGGCCGTCGGCGGACTGTACGGAGGAGAGGGCGACCAGCGAGGTCGTGGGCCGCACCGCCTCGGCCATGCCGTCCAACGGCACGTACCGCATCCGCAGATCCCCGCGGGCCGCGAACGGGCCGACGACCGAGCTGAACTCTCCCTCGGGAACCAGCACTTCGGCGCCCGGCGCCAGCGAGGCCGCGATCAGACCGACATGCACGGCGACCGAGCTGCCGGTGGCGACCCGGTCGGCGCCAACACCGACGAGCCCGGCGAACCGGGCCCTCGCCTGGTCCACCACTTCGAAGTTTCCCCCGCCGGGGACTGCACCCGCGGCGTTCTCGTCGACGAGCGCCTTCACCGCCTCGACGGTGCGGCGGGGCAGCAGCCCGCAACTGGCGGTGTTGAGATAGGTGGACTTGGGCGCAAACTCGGCGTCTACCGTCTGGGTGAACGAGGAGATCTCCATGCATCCACCCTGGATTCCCCTCAACTCATCGTCAATTGCGAAAAGTTAAGGGGAATCCCCAAGCAATTCTTATGTGTGCGGCTGGCTGCGCGGGTGCGGGGTCAGCCCTGGGCGCCGGACTGCGGGACCTCGCACGCCCCGTCGGCGTCGCAGGCCGCCGCGTCCGAGCCGATCGCAGTCAGCGGACGGTCCTTCCACGCCTGCTCCAGCGCCTGCGCGAAGACCTCGGCGGGCTGGCCGCCGGAGATCCCGTACCGCCGGTCGAGCACGAAGAACGGCACGGCGTTGGCGCCCAGCTCGGATGCCTCCTGCTCATCGGCCCGCACCTCGGCCGCATACGCCTCCGGGTCGGCGAGCACGGCACGCGCCTCGTCCGCGTCGAGTCCGGCCTCGGTGGCCAGCTCGACCAGCACCTCGGCGTCGAAGACAGACCGCTCCTCGGCGAAGTTGGCCTTGTAGGCGAGCGTCAGCAGCTCGTCCTGGCGGCCGCGGGCCTTGGCGAGGTGGAGCAGCCGATGAATGTCGAAGGTGTTGCCGTGGTCGCGCCCCTCGGTCCGGTAGCCGAGCCCCTCGGACTGCGCGTTGGCCGCGACGTTCGCCTCCATGGCCTGCGCTTCCTCACGCGTACGCCCGTACTTCTGCGCCAGCATGTCGATCACCTGCTGGGTGTCGCCCTTGGCCCGGCCCGGGTCGAGCTCGAAGGACCGGTGCACGACCTCCACCTCGTCGCGATGGGCGAACCCCGCCAGCCCCTTCTCGAACCTGGCCTTGCCGATGTAGCACCAGGGGCAGGCGATGTCGCTCCAGATCTCGACGCGCATGACTCTTCTTCTCTCCAGGATGTCGGGGCGGACCGCGGGGTGCCCACGGCAGCGCGGAGGCACCCTCCGCGCCCCTGGTGAACGCCGGCACGGACCCGGTCATTCCCGCGTGTGCCGCGCGGAGCGTGTCGAGGAGTACCGTGCGGGGTGCCCCGGCGGGTTCGGGCCCCCGGGCTGACCGGTTCCGTCCTCAATCGCCGGACAGGCTTGATTTTCGGCGCCGTGCCCCCGGGGGCGCCGCCGCGCTGTCCGGTGGTGGGGCGGGTGGGGCCCCTCCGGGGCGTCTCCTCGGGACTGGCGCGGAAACCGGCACCGCGGAC
>NZ_JBLVKW010000058.1:0-53987 GCF_048270745.1 Streptomyces sp. NPDC056231
GTTGCGCCCGTTGTTTCCCCAGGCGCCTTCGGTGGGGCTACTATCCCCCCCAACCCCAACGCCACCCTAAATACAACCCCCCAACCACAGGAGGGGGCGCCGCGGCCCGTACGCGTGTGCGTACGGCCGACGGCCGGTCCAGCGTTACTACGACGCTATCGGCGTCCGCCGCACCCGATGCCTTGTCCTTCATTCCCTTGTTGAAGTCGTAGCGGTCCATGGCGTGGACCGTGATCGTCATCGTGAACTTGTCGCCCTGTGATCCGACTTCGGCGCTGCCTCAGATCTTGTGATCACCCAGGGTCTTGTCCCAGTTCTCGGTCTTCGTGTACAGGCCGGCGCCCGTCATACTCCGCGCCCCGCCCGTCATCCAGTCGGCCGTCAGGGAAACTCAGGCACACGGCACGTCGAGGACGGACAGTTCGCTCGGACCAGCTGATAGCGTCGTCGGCCGTGGCACCGAGTGGGGTGCCGCACCGGGCTGCCGAAAGGAACTCATGTCCGCCACGATCCGGAGGGCAGTCATCCCCGCCGCGGGCCTCGGTTCGCGTCTCCTCCCGCTCACCAAAGCGACGCCGAAGGAGATGCTTCCGGTCGGTGACAAGCCGGTGATCGAGCACACTGTGCGAGAACTCGTGGCCTCGGGCATCACGGACATCACCATCGTCATCTCCGGCGGCAAAGGGCTGATCCAGGACCATTTCCGCCCCAACCCGGCTCTCGTCGCCCAGCTCCGCGCGGACGGCAAGACCGCATACGCGGATGCCGTGGAGGAAGTAGGTGAACTGTCCAGGCTCGGGCACATCACCTACCTCGACCAGCACGGCCCGTACGGCAACGGAACCCCTGTCCTCAACGCGGCGCGGAACTTCGGCGACGAGCCGATGCTGGTCCTGTGGCCCGATGACGTCTTCGTCGCCGGGACTCCGCGTGCGCAGCAGCTGATCAGGGGGTACGAGGCGACGAGTTGCCCCGTGCTCGCCCTCATGCCGATGAGCCCCGCCGACTCGCACCGTTACGGCGTGCCCGTCGTCAAGGAGGACCTGAACGACGGGCTCCTGCGCATCACCGGCCTCGTCGAGAAGCCGAAGCCGCAGGACGCCCCGTCGGCGTACGCGGCGATCGGTGGATACGTGGTGACTCCCGGCATCATCGACGAGCTGCGCCGGCAGACGGAACGCTGGTACCAGCACCGCACCGGTGAGGTCTACCTGACCGACGCCATCAACGTCTACGCAGGCAGCCGTGCCGTGTACGGGCAGGTCATCGAGGGCCAGTGGTACGACACCGGCAATCCGCTGGCTTATCTCACCGCCCAGTTCGCCGCTGCGCTCGCCGACCCGGAGTACGGCCCCCATCTGCGCAGGCTCGCACAGGGACTCGGCGACCCCGTGCCCTCCGCCTGACCGCGAACCGCCGCACCTGTCCGGAGCGGCCCGGAGCCGGCCCCCGGGTCACCGATGGCCCTGCCGTCGTTCGCCCGTTCCGATGAACCCGCGGCCGGTCGGCGCCAGGACGTGCCCGCGGCTGGAACGCTGCCCCCATGGCGCAGTTCAAGCAGATGGAGCAGTTCACTCACCGGGCCGGTCCCGGCGCCGCGCCGCCCGATGTCACCGCGGTGATCGGGCGGATGCGTGACTTTCAGTCCTCCTGGCCGCCGGTGGACGGGGTGGCCGTCTTCAACCGGATCTACCTGACGGTCACCGAGACCGTCGACCGGCGGATCACCGGTGGCGCGTTCCCGGACCGGCGGGCCGCCGCCACCCTGGACGTGCGGTTCGCGGAGCACTATCTGACGGCGGTCGACGCGGCGACGGCCGGGCAGCGGCCGCCCGACTGCTGGCGTCCGCTGTTCCAGTACCGGCGCCACCCCGGCGTACGGCCGCTGCAGTTCGCACTGGCGGGTATCAACGCACACATCGGCCATGACTTGGCACTCGCGGTTGTGGACACCTGCCATGCGCTGCACTGCGCTCCGCCGGAGCTGGAGGACGAATTCGACCAGGTGGGCGATCTCCTCGTGATGCTGGAGGAGCAGATCCGCGAGGATCTGATGCCGGGGCCCGATCTGCTGGAGGTCGCGGATCCGCTCACCCATCTGCTGGGGTCGTGGAGCCTGGAGCGGGCCCGTGAGGCGGCGTGGTCGGCGGCCCGGGTGCTGTGGCGGCTGCGTGATCTCCCGCTCCTCGCCGAGGAGTTCCGGCAGCGGATGGACGCCGGGGTCGGTCTGGTGGGGCGCTGTCTGCTCACTCCTTGCCGCTGACCGCGCCTCACCGGGTCCTCAGAAACTGTCGCCGTACCAGTGGACGGCTCCGGGCGCGGTGACCGTCGCCCGTACCGCCGCCGGGTCCGCCAGCAACGGTCGGGCCATGCCCACGTGCTCCTCCCCGGCCACCGCGTCGGTGAGCAGTCGAGGCAGGGCTGCCCGGACCTCGGCGGTGTCGGGGAGCCGGACGCGCGCGCGGGTCGGTCCGGTGTCACGGGTGCGCGCGGCGGCAGCCGCCAGCAGGTTGCCCAGGGCCTGGGGTGCCCGCGGGTCGACAGCGCATTCCCGTACCTCCAGGACCTGTTCGCCGTGGTGGGTGACGAGCATGGAGACAATCCTGTGGGAGTCGGGGTCCTCGGCGACCAGGGTGCGGTCGAGCGGCCCGTACCAGGCGGGGATGCGTACGGCCCATTCCTCGTCGGTCCGCACCGAGCTGAGCGGCCGGTGCTCGTCGTATGCCGCCCGGAGTGCGGCCAGGGCCGGGCCGTCGGCGGGTGTGGCGGTGCGGATACGGAACCGGCTGCCGGCCGGGGGGCCGCCCCGGGCGATCGCGCCCTCGGTGACGGGGCTGGGGAACTCCTGCCAGCCCGAGCTGCGGTAGACGCCGGGCGTTCCGGTGAAGAGGAGCGACCAGGCGCACAGCTCCGCCGTCATGGTCCGTTCCGCCTCGACGAGCAGCCGCCGGATGAGCCCCTGGCCTCGCGCCTGGGGCCGGGTGGCGACGCTGCCGAGGCCGCCGACCCGCTGCGGTACGCCGTGCGCGTCGCGGAGCTGCCTCGGTACATAGACGACGACGGCGTCGATCCGTCCGTCCTGCTCCGCCACGAAGGTGCGGTGGTGCCGGTCCGGATCGAGGGCGTACAGAGCGGGGAGGTGCGGGGCGGCGAAGCACTCGCCCCAGAGTGCGGCCAGGGCGGGCTCGTCGGCCGGGGTCGCGGTCCGGAGAGTGGCGCTCACAGCGTCAGACTGCCTTCCGTGCGGACGGAGTTGCTGTCCTCCGGCATGGCCGTGCGCTTCGTGCCCTGCTCCACGCATGATGTGTGGAGCACGGACTTCATTGCGTCCGGGGCGAGATGGAGCGTTCCGCCGGTGAATCGGCTGCCCGTGGCCGCGTAGTGATTGGTGCCGTCCGCGATCCGGATGTGGGCTGTGCCGGAGTCCGAGGTGACGCTGGTGAGGGAAGAGATGTCCCAGGTCAAGGTGGCGTTGCCGGCGGCGCGGCCGAGGAGCGCCTTCGCCTTGTTGCTGCCGGTGAGGCGGGTCCCGCCGGTGACGGTGATCCGCTGGTCGCGTACGGCGCTGAGCTCGACGCCCGTGTTGTCGTATGTGCCGCCGTGGATCCGGAGGTCCGCCGATCCGATGGAGAGCGGGGCCGCGTTCTCGGTGCCGATGACGGTGCAGTCGGTGAAGTGGACGGGGCCGGCGCCGCGCAGGATCGCCCCGTCGACGCCCTTGAACGTGCAGCGCACGAAGTGGACCTGCGCGGTGACCGGGGTCTGGACGAGGACGGCGCCCGCGGGCAGCTCGAACGAGCAGTCGCTGATGACGGTCGGCCGGGTGGAACGGGCGGAGCGCTGGGCCACGGCGAAGGTCCTGGCGGTGCAGCCACGCACCTGGACACCGTCGGCGTTGACCGTGAGAGTGCCCGCCTGGTCGAAGGTCGGACGGGCGATCACCGTGATGTCTTCGAGCGTCAGATCGGTGATCTTGGTATTGGCGGTGAACCATGAGCAGACGTGTCTGCGCACAGTGATCCGCTTGGCGGAAATGCCCCATTGCGCACCGGAGTTGGCGATGTCCATCAGACCGGAGTTGCCGTCGAAGAGCAGATCGTGTTCGTACTGCCCGTGGGTGGTGAAGGGGTTTCCGCCCGCGTCGTCGCCGTCACCGTGGCAGTTCACGACGGTGCAGTAGGCGGAGGCGGTCAGGTCGTTGAGATGCCGGACATTGCTGGTCGTGCAGTCGGCCACCCGGCCGTAGAGGCAGTAGATCTGCTGGGTGAGATAGCCCGCGCCACCGTAGTCGACGGTGGGCGGGTTCTTCAGGGAACACTCCTCGGTACGGAACCGGGTGCACCACCGCCGCATGACGACCGGCCAGAAGCTGCCGGTGGCGTGAATGCCGGAGACGTCGCAGCCGACGGCGTACTCGAAGCTGACCGGGTGCGAGCCGGTGTACTCGTCGGGCCCCGCGCCCTCGAAGACGAGATTGCGGATGTGCGTGTTCAGGACCGGCTCGATGCGGGTCCAGGTGAGCCTGCGCCCCTCGGCGAGTTCCCAGCCGTTGAGGTAGCCGATCCGGATGTGTCCCGCGTCCACGATCTCGGTGATCTCGACCAGCTTCTGCAGCTCGCGCTCGTCACGGCCGCCGCCCGCGACCGGGTCGACCTGCACGGACCACCACTGGCCGACCTCGAACGCCGTGGCGTCCGGGACCGGGAAGGTGTCCGTGAGCTCGATGACCTTGCCCGACAGCGCGTGCTTGACCGTGGTGTCGGTGACGGTGCCGCGGAAGGAGAGGACGGCGCCGAAGGGGTTGTCGTGGGTGTTCTTCTCGATGCCGTCGGTGACCATGCGGTGGCCGCCGAAGTCGAGTTCTATGTGGGAGCGGTTCCAGAGGTGGCGCTTGGTGAAGTGCAGGTCGGTGTGGGCCTCGATGCGGTGGACCGAGTTGTCGGCGATCATCGCGTCGAGGGCGGCGTCGGCCGGTTCCTCGGTGTCGAAGTGTCCGAAGGTGCGGAAGTCGACGGTCCCGTTGTGGAGTTGGACCCAGCGGCCGGGCTTCCCGCCGGCGGGTGCGATCACGGTGCCGCCGTTGTGGGCCGTGTCGGACTTCTTGTCCCAGCGCACGGCCATCGCGCCGCCGTCGCCCGGGGCGTGGTAGCCGGCGACCAGGACCTGGGCACCGTCGTCGAGCGGTGTCGTGTTCAGCGCGCGCAGTTCGGCGACCGTGTCGACAGTCGACACGGTCGACGCAGGGGAAGGGGCCGCCTGCGCGGCACCGGTGGCCACGGCCGAACCGGCCACCACCAGACCGGCCAGACCCGAAGCCCTCAGCAGATTACGGCGTGACGATGCATTGACGGACATGGCGGAGGCGCTCCTCGCGTTGTCGATGCGTGCGTGATGCGTGATCGGTCGGGTACGTGATACGTGCGCGACGGCGTCAGATGGTGTTCCGGTACGGCGGCATGAACCGCATGCGCGGCATCTGGTCGGCCAGCACTCCCCCGTCGACGACCAGGCGCGCACCGGTCAGGTACGCCCCGGCGTCCGATGCGAGGAGCAGCAGCGCGCCCACGCACTCGTCGGGCTGCGCATAGCGGCCGACCGGGATCCGCTCGCGGTACGCGGACTCGAACGCCTCCCGGTCGAACGGGAACTCCCCGTCGATGGGCGTCTCGACCATGCCGGGGGCCAGGGTGTTGGCGGTGATGCCGTGCCGGGCGAGCTCGACCGCCAGGGTCTCGGTGAGCAGTTGGGCGGCGGCCTTGGAGGCGTTGTAGTGGGCCAGGCCCGCCTCCGCCACCAGGGCGTTCTTCGACGTGATGGTGATGATGCGGCCCGCGACACCGTCAGCCGTCATGTGTTCGGCGATGCGCTGGCTGAGGAAGAAGACCGCGTCGACATTGACCCGCATGATGTGCGACCAGCTCGCGGGGGTGATCTCGTTGAAACGCTCCAGCGCCGCCGTGCCCGCGTTGTTGACCAGGATGTGCAGCGGTCCGGTCTCGGCACGCACGGCGTCGACGAAGCCGGCCAGGGCCTCGATGTCGGCAAGGTCCTGCCCATAGGTCCAGGACCTCCGACCGAGCGCTTCGACGGCCGCGGCCGTCTCCGCGACACCGTCGGCGCCGGGCAGGTCGACAAGGACCACATCGGCGCCCGCCTCGGCGAGCCCGACGGCGAAGGACCGGCCCAGGCCGCGGGCGGCTCCGGTGACGACCGCAGTGCGGCCGGTGAGGTCGAAGCGGTCGGTACCGCGGGGCGGGACGGCTGCGGTCATGGCGGGATTCCTCCTGGCGGGGTGGTACGGGGAGGTGGGCCGCCGCACCGCACCAGGGGGTGAATTGCGCGGCGGCCCGGCTGCCGGACGACGGCCGGGGAATGGGGGAAGACCCCGGTGTCGTACCGGCAGGATCACGGGAACGGCGGGTGGTGCCGTTCGGTCCCGGTGGAGTGGGGGCTGCGGGATCAGCCGTTCAGTCCCAGCAGGTCCAGCGACGGCCGGTGGATGATCTCTTCCACCGCGTCCACGTCGAGCGGCGGCAGTCCGGGGATGCCGGGGATGCGGGCGATCTCCCGCAGCCCCTTCACCGAGTCGTCGACCGTTGTGAACGGGTAGTCGCTGCCGAACATCAGCTTGTCGAAGACCCCGTAGTCCTGGACCAGCCGGAGGCTGTGCCAGAGCTGGAAGGGCCGGTAGTGCAGGGCGCTGACGTCCGCGTACACATGCGGGTGCTTGCGGATGACGGCGATGCACTCGCCCTCGAACGGGTGGCCGAGGTGGGCGAGGACCATCCGTAGTTCCGGGTGACGGATGGCGACCGCGTCCAGGTGACGGGGCATCGCCCATTCCAGCGGGGCGTTCGAGACGAACGTGGTGCCGGTGTGGACGAGGAGCGGCAGGCCGTGCCGTTCGGCGTACCCGTACAGCTCGTCGTACTCCTCTGCCGCAGGGTCGAAGCCCGCGTACATCGGCATCAGTTTGATGCCGCGCAGGCCGAGCTCCTGGTGGCCGTAGCGGAGTTCGTCCTGCCAGCCGGGCTGGGTGGGGTCGAGCGAGAGGTAGCCGATCAGCCGGTCGGGGTGTGCAGCCGCGTACGAGGCCACGGCGGCGTCGTCGACCCAGAGTCCGCTGCGGCGGGCCTTGCCGCCGACGACGATCGTACGGGTGCCCTCCGGTGCGGTGGCGGCGTACTCCTCCCACTTCACCGTCAGGTCGACCTCCCCCGCGTGGGCGCGGGCCGAGTCGGACTTGAAAGGCTCGGTGAAGTCGTGGCTGTGCCGGAAGAGATGGGAGTGGACGTCGACGATCATGTCCGGTTCCGCTTCTCCCAGCCGTCCGCGAACATGTTCCAGAAGCGGTGGCTGGGTGGGTGTTCCTCGAAGACCTCGTCGACGAGTTCGACGCCGATCCCGGGGGCGGTCGGCAGGCCGATGTGGCCGTCGACGATCGGGAGCGTGCCCTTGAGGGCGTCGAAGACGTACGGCTCCAGGAGCCCGTCGAAGGTCTCGAGGATCTTGAGGTTGGGGATTCCGAGAGTCGCGTGCACCGAGACCGTGGTGCAGAGCGGCGAGTTGGAGTTGTGCGGGGCGACGAGCATGCCGTGGGTGTCGGCGATCGCGGCGAGCTTCCGTACCTCGGTGAAGCCGCCGGCCATGGAGAGGTCGGGCTGAATGATGTCGACGGCGTTCGTCGCGAAGAGCTGCTTGTACTCGTAGCGGTTGTGGAAGTGCTCGCCGCCGGAGATCGGGAAGGCGGCGCGCTGCCGCAGTTCCGCGTACCGCTCGATGTGGGTCCAGGGCATCGGCTCCTCGAACCAGCCGATGTCGAACGGCTCCAGCTCGCGGACCAGCCGGGCCGCGGTCGGCATGGCGAACCGGGCATGGCCCTCGATGAACAGGTCGACATCCGGTCCGACGGCCTCGCGGACCGCGGCGACGAGGTCGATGGAGCGGCGCAGCTCGGCACGCTCCAGCTCGTGGAGTCCGGGGCCGAACGGATCGAACTTCAGGGCGGTGAAGCCCTTCGCCACGGTCTCCTTCGCTTTGGCCGCGAAGGTCTCGGGCTCGCGCTCGCCGGTGTACCAGCCGTTGGCGTAGACGCGTACCGTGTCGCGGCAGGCGCCTCCGGTCAGGCGGTACGCGGGCACGCCGAGCGCCTTGCCCATCAGGTCGTACATCGCCTGGTCGAGGCCGGACAGGGCGATGCCGCCCATGTCGCCGCCGCGCAGGAAGTCGCCCTGGTAGACGCGGAGCCACAGCTCCTCGATGTCGAACGGGTCGGCGCCGATGAGGTGCCGCCGGGCGAGGGCCTCGGTGAGGGCGCAGACCTCACCGACCCGGTAGGGGTGGGTGATCTCGCCGATGCCGGAGAGGCCCTCGTCGGTGTGGACCCGGACGTAGCCGAAGTCGCGCCAGGAGGTGCCCAGCATCAGGGTCTCGACCCGGGTGATCCGTCCGGCGGGGCCGGCCGGGCGGGTGCGGTTCACGGTGAGCATCAGCGGGCTCCGCCCATGGTGGAGGTGTTCTCGAGGTCGCGCGTGCCGCCCTCGGCGAGGACGGCCTTGACGGCGGCCTCGGTGCCCTCGATGAGGCGGTCGACATCGGCGTCGGTGTGGGCGTAGCTGATGTGGCTGCGCTTGAGGTTGAGCGGCAGCTCGAACAGACCGTGGTCGAGGAGCCTCCGGCGGTAGCCGACGAACAGTGAGGCATCGTTGGCGAGCAGGTCGGCGTAGGTACGGGGGGTCTCGCCCGGCATGAAGTAGCTGACGAAGACGGAGCCGTAGCCGGTGACGACGGCCGGGACCCCGAGGCGCTCGTACAGTCCGGTCAGCTCGGTGCGGACGCGGTCACCGAGCCGGAAGACGTGCTCGTGGACCGGCTCCTCGCGGAGCTTGCGCAGGGTGGCGAGGGCGGCAGCGACGACGGACGGGTGTCCGTTGTACGTGCCGGCGAAGAAGGCGGGGGCGCCGGGGCGGGTGGAGAAGAGGTCCATCAGGTCGGCGCGGCCGCCGATCGCGCCGACGGGGGCGCCGTTGGCGATGGCCTTGCCGAGGGTGGTGAGGTCCGGGGTGATGCCGGAGATCTTCTGCCAGCCGCCGATGTCGTGGCGGAAGCCGGTGATGACCTCGTCGAAGATCAGGACGCTGCCGGCCCTCGTGGTCTCCTCGCGCAGGGTGGTGAGGAATTCCTGGAACGGCAGGAGCGCGCCGACGTTGTGCGGGACAGGCTCGACGATGACGGCGGCGATGTCGGAGCCGTGCTCGGCGAAGGTGCGGCGGACGGCGTCGCTGTCGTTGAACGGCAGGACGAGGGTGGCCTCGAGGACCTCGGGCAGGATGCCGGTGGAGATCGGGTCGTGGCCGCCGACCATCGAAGGGGCGGAGATGACATTGAGGCTGACCGAGTCGTGCCAGCCGTGGTAGCAGCCCTGGAACTTGACGACGAGACGGCGGCCGGTGGCGGCGCGGGAGACGCGCAGCGCGTGGAACGTGGCCTCGCTGCCGGTGCTGGTGAGGAGGACCTTCTCGATCGACGGGATCAGCTCGGTGAGCTGTTCGGCGAGGAGGATCTCGCCTTCGGTGACTCCGACGCCCATGTGGCCGAGCGTGGCACCGGCCTCTGCGGTGGCGCGGGCCACGTCGGGATCGTTGTGCCCGAGCAGCGGCGGGCCGAACGCCGAGTGGAAGTCGGTGTACTCACGTCCGTCGGCGGTACGGAACCGTGCGCCGTCGGTCCCGGTGACGACCAGGTCGGTCAGTCCGGGAACGCTGCGCTGACCGCTGTTCACTCCACCGGGTACGACCTGGCGGGCGCGCTCGGCGAGTCGGGCTCCGGATTCATTGCCTACCGGGCCTGAGCTCATATCGCTTGCTCCTTGCGTCGAGAGTCGTCGGTTTTCGCAGGCCCTGCCCGGCCTGCGATTCCCTGGCGCCATCCGCCCGGCAGTCGCCGCAGGAAGTGGTGGTCCGTGGTGCGTGTTTCTTGAGTGTTTCGCTTTTTCCGAACACTGTTCTGTAGAGCAGAACAGTGCCTGGATGTTACGTCCGACCCCGGTGCCGGTCAACCCCCTTCCGGCCACGAGAGGCCCATTCCAGGCAGGTTCACCTCGCGGAGGGGTCCACTCAACCCATGTAAGGGACTAGGCTGTTCTGCTATGACGAACAGTGCTGCCCCAGAAGAACCGAAGTACTGGGTCAAGAGCGTGGCCAGGGCAGCGGACATCCTCGAAGCGCTCGCCGCCCCCGCACAGGGGAACGGCCTCAGCGTCACGGAGGTCGGCCAGGCCTGCTCCATCTCCAAGAGCGCCGCCTTCGGCATGCTCCAGACCCTGCGCGCGTACGGCCTCGTCTCGGACGACGGCGAGGGCATGAACCGCCGCTACCGGCTCGGCATGAGCCTGGCCAGGCTCGGCGACCGCGCACGGTCCCAGGTGTCCCTGCGCGGGGTCGCCCATC
The DNA here is from genome assembly GCF_048270745.1 of Streptomyces sp. NPDC056231. Lineage (NCBI taxonomy): Bacteria > Bacillati > Actinomycetota > Actinomycetes > Kitasatosporales > Streptomycetaceae > Streptomyces > Streptomyces sp. NPDC056231. Next base: position 10,449 of record NZ_JBLVKW010000058.1, read on the forward strand.
CCGTACTCACAGAACTGACCAGGACCACCGGCATGGCCTCCCGGCTCGCCGTGCCCGAGAACGGCCATGCGGTCGTCGTGGACCAGGTCGAGGTCGATCAGCGCGTCCGGCTCGATCTGCGGATGGGGCAGCGCGAGCTGCCGCACTGCACGGGCCTGGGCAAGGCACTGCTCTCGGCGGTGCCGGAGAGCGAGGCCGCCGCGGTGATCGAGCGGTTCGGACTGCCCCGGCGCACCTCCCGCACCATCACCGACCCGGCCACCTTCCTGTCGCATCTGCGCGACATCGCCCGGGTCGGCTACGCCCTGGACGACGAGGAGGACGCCGAGGGCATCATCTGCATCGGTGCGCCGGTCTTCGACGACCGTTCGGTGTGCGCGGGGGCCATCAGCATCACCGGGCTCAAGCTCGGCCTGCCGGCCTGGCGCTACCAGGAACTGGGCGGTCAGGTCCGGGACGCGGCGCGGCGGATCAGCGTCTCGCTGGGCTGGGTCGCCGACGCGGACAGCTCGACGGGCCCCGAGCATTCCGACGGAATCAGGTCTTGACCGATCGGCTCCATCGGCCGTAGGTTCCCTGCCAACCCCGATGACATTCAGACGACATCGGCGGTTTACCCCTTCCGGTCCGCTTCCGACGCCTGCCCAGCGCGTTGTGAACAGCTGACGGCCGGACCTTATTCAGCCATCCGCCTCATGGCAGTCCACCGCAGGAACGCTCCCTCATTTTCGGCACTTCTCGGAAGGCGAAGTCCGCATGAGCGTTCCGCACCACCCCACCCCTGCCCAGTCCCGCCGCACACTGCTGCGGGCTTCGGGGCTTGCCGGTCTGGTCATGGCCGGTTCGGCCGTGGCCACCGGCTCGGCGCAGGCCGCACCGGCACACGCCGGCGATGTGCAGCGTGTCGACACGGTCGCCGAGCTGCGCGCGCTGAACACGCCACCGCTCGACGACGGTGCCCAGGTCCTGGTCGCCGGCTACCACGCCCCGGGCGACGGCGGCGCGATGGCCGTGCGCTGGGACAAGAAGTCCGACACGGCCCACAACGGCGGCACCGTGATCGCACCCGCCGGCGGGAAGCCCGGCCGCTGGGTCCAACTCCACAACGGGACCGTCGACTTCCGCACCTTCGGACACTTCGACACCGAGGAACCGGCCGACGCCGCCCTCGACGCGATGATCGCCGACAACTCGGTCCACCGCATCGAGGCCCACACCGACCTGCACTTCACCAAGCGCCACCTCTGGAACCGCTCCCACATAGAACTCGACTTCGGCGGCCACCGCATGGTCACCGACGGCATCGAGAAGAACACCCACGACAACCCCTTCGGCGCCGTCCTCTCCTTCCGCGGCACCGTCACCGACACCGTGCACACCCACACCCTGGGTGCGGCGATGCCGGATCTCTCCGATCTCTTCGAGGTCGGCGACTCCGGGAAGTTCTCCGTCGGCCAGTGGTGGGCCGTGGAGATCAACGCCCTGTCGGGGAAGTACGAGAAGGAGATCCAGCGTCTCGTCCAGGTCACCGAGGTCGTCGACGCGACGCACATCAGGGTCAACTACCAGATCGGCTGGGACCTGGCAGCCGGCCGGACGCTCACCTGGACCCGGATCGAGCCCGTCGACCGCGCCCATGTCCGCAACCTCGTCTTCGAGGGCTGGGGCGAGGACGAGATGACCGGCTCGCACCCGGTCTCCTACGAGTACGCGGTGCGGTGCGACGTCTCCGGGATCGAGGCCGTCGGCACGTTCTGGCCGGTGGTGATGCGCCGCTGGTGCACGTACTACCGCACCGAGCAGTGCTCGCTGACCAACCCGAAGTCGGTCACCTACGGCGGCGCGGGCTATCTGACCCAGCAGATCTACTGCCTGTACGGGCATGTCGAGGACTGTCACACCTCCAACGCCCGCCACCTCAACGACTTCACGGCCTCCGCCTACTGCTACGTCACCAACTGTCACGGCGACGGCGACGACGAGGGACCGTTCGTGACGCACGGTCAGTTCGAGCACGACCTCGTCTACACGGGTAATTCCGGTCTGATGACGTTCGCCAACTCGGGCGCCGCCTGGGGCGGCCGGGCCAAGCGGATCACCGTACGCCGCCATGCCTGTTCCTGGTTCGTCGCCCGGGTGAAGATCACCGATCTGACGCTCGAAGACGTTCTGGTCATCGGCAAGAAGTCGCTCTCCGGCTCCGGAATGCTCTGGGTCAACGCCGACGGTGTGCAGCTGCGCGGGTGCACGGCGAGCGGGCCGCTGATCATCTCCCAGGCGTCCACGCTCTCCGCCCGGCCCAATGTGATCGCCGACTCGGCGTTCACGTTCGCTGCGGGCGCCGAGGTCACCCAGGCCAATGTGGCCGCCCCGGTCACCCTCGCACGGACGACGCTGAACGGCGTCGACGGTGCGGTGTTCAACGGCGCCGGGCCGCTCGTCCTCGACCAGTGCACCCTCACCGGCTCCAAGGACACCGCGCCCGTCTCGCTCGCGCACACCGACATCACCGTGACGGGCGGCGAACTCCGCAACACCGGGCTGAAGTTGACCTCGGCCAAGAACCAGCGGCTGCGGGTCGACGGCGCCCGGATCAACGGCACCAACAAGGACGGCGCGCTGCTGTCCCGTACCGGCACCGGCCGCACCGTCGACTGGCAGCTGTCCGGCCTCGACTCGACCGCACCCAAGGACACCGCCCATGTGCTGGTCACCGAGGGCCCCAACCGCTACCGGGCGACCGGCTCCACCTTCACGGGCGGCCGGCTCGAACTGCGGCCCGCGGCCTTCGCCGGCTCCGGAAGCCATCTGCTGCACACCGGCTGCGTCGAGGACGGCACCGAGCGCACCGCGCTGCCGGACGAGGGCGGCCGCGTCGCCCACACCGCGGCCACGCTGCGGTTCTGACCGCACCACCGAACCCACCCACTGAGTCCCAGGGAACCCCCGTGTCCACGCATCCCCCGATCACCGGCCGGCCCGTCCGGGTCGCGCTCGTCGGCGCCGGCAACCGCGGTCTGACGTACGCCGAGTGGATCAAGGCGCACCCCGACCGCGCCGAACTCGTCGCCGTCGCCGACCCGCGCCCCACGGCTCGTGCCGCGGCTGGCGCGCCCGTGGAGTTCGACGACTGGCGGCCGCTCGTCGAGAACCGCATCGCGGACGCCGTCATCGTCGCCACCCAGGACCGCTTCCATGTGGAGCCGGTGCTGGCCCTCGCCGAGGCCGGTTACGCGATCCTCGCCGAGAAGCCGCTCGCCCCGACCGAGGACGAGACCCGGAAGATCGTCGAGGGCGTCGAGCGGGCCGGGGTGCTCTTCGCGGTCTGCCACGTCATGCGCTACACGCCCTACACCGACCTGGTGAAGGATGTCGTGGACTCCGGCGTGCTCGGGCAGTTGGTCTCCCTCGACCATCTGGAGCCGGTCGGCTGGTGGCACTACGCCCACAGTTACGTACGCGGTCCCTGGCGCAGCGAGAAGGACTCGTCGCCGATGCTGCTCGCCAAGTCGTGCCACGACCTGGACTGGATCACGTACATCATGGGCGGCCGGATCGAGCAGGTCACCGGCTTCGGCGGACTGAAGCACTTCCGGCCGGAGAACGCCCCGGCCGGGTCCGCCGACCGCTGTCTCGACTGCGCGGTGGAGTCCGACTGCCCGTACAGCGCGCTGAAGCTGTACATGCCGACGCTGCGCGAGAAGGGCGCGGTCTGGCCGGTCACCCATGTCACCGAGGCGACCGACGAGGCCGGGCTGGTGCAGGCGCTGCGCGAGGGTCCGTACGGCGTCTGCGCGTACCGCAGCGACAACGACGTGGTCGACCACCAGGTGCTCGCCATGCAGCTGTCGGGCGGGGTGACCGCCACCTTCCAGATGGTGGCGTTCACCGAGCAGACCCATCGGCAGACCCGCATCTTCGGCTCGCACGGCTGGCTGCGCGGTGACGGCGAACGCGTCACCGTACAGGACTTCCGTACCGGCGAAACGACTGTCCACGAACTCGGCGTATCCGGTTCGAACGCCGCCGATGGGCACGGGGGTGGGGACGCCGCGCTGGTCGAGGCGTTCGTCACCGCCGTGGCCACCGGTGATGCCGGGGCCGTCCGCTCCGGTCCCGCCACGTCGCTCGGCAGCCATCTCGCGGCGTTCGCCGCCGAGCGCGCCCGGCACACCGGCACCGTCCAGTCGGTGCCGGCCAAGTGACACCCCCTCACCCCCGCCCCACCCTCACGTCCTCGGAGGACCACCTCATGTCCCGTCTTCTCACCCGCCGTTCCAGAGTCCGTGCCGTGGCCGCCCCCGTCCTGGCAACCGCGCTCGCCGCCGGTGTGCTGGCCGGCTGTTCCGGCAGCGGCAGCGACGGCAGCACCGTCACCATGTGGACCTACCCGGTCATCTTCGACGAGGCCAAGAACAAGGCGTACTGGGACGGCCTGGTCAAGGCGTTCGAGAAGAAGCACTCCGGCGTAACGGTGAAGGTGGAGACCTTCCCGTGGGCCAACCGCGACACCGCGCTGGCCACGGCGATCGCCTCCGGCAAGGGCCCGGACGCGGTCTACCTGATCCCGGACCAGCTGCCGAAGTACGCCAAGAGCATCGTCCCGGCCGACGACTACATGCCGGCCGACGCCAAGTCGGACTACACGGACTTCGCGCTGAAGTCCGTCACGGTCGACGGCAAGGCGCTCGCCAGCCCGATCCTGACCAGCGCCAACCCGCTGATCTGCGACAAGCGGGTGTTCGCCGCGATCGGCGAGAAGACCTACCCGACGAGCTGGGCGGACCTGGAGGCGCTGGCGCCGAAGCTCAAGAAGAAGGGCTACTACGCCACCAGCTACAGCGGCGACACCCAGCAGACGCTGAACATGACGTTCTACCCGCTGCTGTGGCAGGCGGGCGGCGACGTCTTCTCCGAGGACGGCAGGACGGTCACCTTCAACGACGCCGCCGGGGTCAAGGCCCTGACGTACCTGAAGAAGCTCGTCGACGGCGGCTACACCGACAAGGACCTGGTCACGACCACGCCGAAGCTCGAGCAGACACCGGTCGCCAAGGGCAAGGTGGCGTGCACCTGGCAGAACACCCCGGCGGACGTCGAACCGTTCTGGGGCAAGGAGAACATCGTCGTCCAGCCGCCGCTGAAGGAGGCCGAGTCGATCGGTTACGGCACCGTGGGCGCACTGTCCATGCTGAAGGGCGCCGACAAGAAGAACACCGGGGACTGGCTGAACTTCGTCGCCGAGTCGCAGAACGCGGCCGGTCTGCAGAAGACCGCGGGCTACTTCCCGGCCCGCAAGTCCGGCGGCGACCTGTACCCGGACGACGCGCTCCAGACGGCGGTCGGTGCGACTCTGCCGAGCATGACCGTGGGTCCGCTGCACGACAAGGCCCGCGAGGTCCAGGGCGTGCTCGCGCCGGAGATCCAGGCGGCGCTGCTGGGCAAGAAGAGCCCGCAGGAGGCGCTGAACGCGGCGCAGAAGGCGGCGCAGGGAATGCTCGGCCGCTGAGCCATGACGGGCGGGGGCCGACCGGCGCCCGCCCGTCACCACGGGGCGCGGCGCGCTCCGCACCGAAGCCCCGCCGGGAGTCCGGAGCCACGAACCCGGACCCCCGGCGGACACCCCCGCACCGCCGGCGCGGGCCCGCAGGGCTCACCCGGCACCTCGTACACCACCCGGCACCGCACTCAGCCGGACCCCGTCCGGGACCCGGGCCTACACCCCGCACCACCGGTACGGTTCCGCGCCACCTCGCGCGGAACACCCGCGCAGCCCCCCGCAGGGGCCTCGCACCCACCGCAATTCCTCTCGTCCCGCAAGGAGATCCCCGTGGCAGTCGTCGCGGAACCCACCCGCCGGGGCCGCCGCAGCGGGCCGCAGGCGCGCCGCGAGGCCCGGATCGGCCTGCTCTTCGTCCTTCCGTGTTTCCTGCTGTTCCTCGCCTTCCGGTTCGGTCCCGGCGTGGCCGGTGTGCTGATGAGCTTCACCGACTACTCCCTGACCGGCGGCGGCAGCTTCATCGGGCTCGACAACTTCACCCGCCTCTGGGACGACCCGCTGTTCTGGCAGGCGCTGAAGGTCACCGTCCTCTACACCGTCCTCGCCGTGCCCGGCACGCTCATCGCGTCCGTGTCCCTGGCGCTGATCACCCGCCGTGCCTTCCGCGGCGCCAGGTTCTTCCGTTCGGTGTTCTTCCTGCCGGTCGTCACCTCGCTGGTGCTGGCCGCGACCGTCTTCGTCTGGATCTTCTCGACCGGCGGCCCGTGGTCGACCCTGATGGGCTGGTTCGGGATGTCCGAGGGCTCCTGGCTCTCCGACGACGTCCTCGTTCTGCCCGCGCTCGCGATCGTCGGCGTCTGGTCCCGCTTCGGTTACGGGATGCTGATCCTCCTCGCCCGGATGCAGGACATCCCCCGGGAACTGGAGGAAGCCGCGCTCACCGACGGCGCGGGCCCCTGGCAGCGCTTCCGGTACATCGTGCTGCCGCAGCTCAAACCTGCTCTGTTCTTCCTCGCCGTGATCGAGACGACGGCCTCGTTCCAGGTGTTCGACGCCGTCTACACCATGACGGGCGGCGGGCCCGCCAACGCCAGCTACACGCTCGTCTTCCAGCTCTACGACGCGGGCTTCAAGTACTTCGACCTGGGTTACGCCTCCGCCATCGGCGTCGCACTGTTCGTGCTGACGGTGGTGGTCGCCGTGATCCAGCGGCTCGTGATCGGGAAGGACCAGTGACCATGACCGCAACACCCGTGGAGACCGAGAAGAAGGCGCCCGCACCCCCGGAGCCCGCCGGACCCGACCGGGCCGCCCGCCGCGCCGAACGCAAGCTGCGCAAACTGTCCGAGCAGGACACCGTCCCGCACGGCATGCGCGCCACCCCGGCCGGCCGGATCGCCCGCGGTTTGCTGCTGACGGCGGCCGCGATCGTGACGATCTTCCCCTTCTACGCGATGGTCGTGCTCTCCCTGAAGCCGTCCGCGGCGGTCGAGTTCCCCGGCAGCCTGCTGCCCTGGCCGCTGACCGGCGAGGCGTACGACACCGTCATGAACGCCCAGGACGTGCCGCGCTGGCTGGTCAACACCCTGGTCTACTCCGTCGTCTCGGTCGTCGGCGTGCTGCTGCTCGCCTCGCTCGCCGGGTACGCCTTCGCCAAGAAGCGGTTCCCCGGCCGGGAGACCATGTTCTGGTCGTTCCTGTCGATGGTGATGGTCCCCTACCACGTCACGATGATCCCGACCTTCGCGATGATCGCGAAGCTCGGCGGAGTCGACACGTACTGGGGTCTGATCGTGCCGACCCTGGCCAACGCCCAGGCGGTCTTCCTCATGCGGCAGTTCATCCAGGGACTGCCCGACGAACTCTTCGAGGCTGCCCGCCTCGACGGCTGCAACGAGTGGCAGATCTTCCACCGCATCGTGCTGCCGCTGCTGAAGCCGATCCTTGCCACGCTCGGCGTGTTCGTCTTCCTGTGGCACTGGAACGACTTCCTCTGGCCGCTCGTCATCGGCCAGTCCACCGATATGCGCACCCTCACCGTCGGCATCGCCTCGCTCCAGCAGCAGAACGTGCCGCTCAATGTGGTGCTCTCCGGCTCCGTCATCGCGTTCGTGCCCATCTTCGCCGCGTACATGGTGGGCCAGCGCTACTTCACCGAGGGCGTCACCGCGTCCGGAATCAAGGGATAGCCACGCATGTTCACCGATGAGGCCGCTCTCGAAGAGCGGCTCGCCACCCCCTCCCCCGCGCTCGTCGCCGACCTCGGCCGCCTCGAAGGCGACCTGCTGGTCCTCGGCGCGGGCGGCAAGATGGGCCCCAGTCTGTGCCGGCTGGCCCGGAGTGCACTGGACGCCGCCGGACGTACGGACACCACGGTGTACGCCGTGTCCCGCTGGTCGGACACGTCCGCCGCCGAGGAACTCGAGGGAGCAGGGGTCCGTACCGTCGCCTTCGATCTGATGGACCCGGCCGCCGATCTGGCGGAGCTGCCCGACGCCGGGAACGTCGTCTTCATGGTCGGCGCCAAGTTCGGTTCGGCCGGGGCGCCTTCGCACGCCTGGGCGGTGAACGCCGCCATGCCGGACCGGGTGGCGCGCCGCTGGTCCGACTCGCGGATCGCGGCCTTCTCCACCGGCAATGTGTACCCGCTGGTGCCCGTCTCCTCCGGCGGCTGCACCGAGACCGACCCGGTCGGGCCGGTCGGCGAGTACGCCATGTCCTGCCTGGGCCGTGAGCGGATCTTCGACCACGCCGCGCTGACCCGCGGCACGCCGGTCGCCACCATCCGCCTCAACTACGCGGTGGACCTGCGGTACGGCGTTCTCGCCGACATCGCGTCCCGCGTGCAGGCGGGCGAGCCCGTGAATGTGACGACCGGTCATGCGAACGTGGTGTGGCAGGGGTACGCCAACGAGGTCGCGTTGCGCTCGCTACTGCACGCCACCGACGGCCGGGCGTTCACCCTCAACCTCACCGGCCCCGAGACCGCCTCGGTGCGCCGGATCGCCGAGTGGTTCGGCACCGAATTCGGCCGGGAGCCGGTGTTCGAGGGCGAGGAAGCACCGACGGCGCTGCTCTCCGACGCCAGCCGCTGTCATGCTCTCTTCGGCTACCCGGACGTCACCCTGCGCACGCTCGTCGAGTGGCAGGCCGACTGGCTGCGCCGCGGGCTGCCGCTGTCCGGCAAGCCCACCAAATTCCAGGTCCGTGACGGAAGGTTCTGATCCACTCCATGTCCACTACCTCCACCGCGGCCACGGCCACGCCCTCCCTCGACGCGCTCGCCCGGGGGGCGGTGATCCCCGCCCACCCGCTCGCACTGCACGCCGACGGTACGTTCGACGAGCGGCGTCAGCGTGCGCTGACCCGCTACTACCTGGCGTCCGGTGCCGGCGGTGTCGCCGTCGCCGTGCACACCACCCAGTTCGAGATCCGGGAGCCGGAGGTCGGTCTCCTGCGGCCGGTGCTCGAACTCGCCGCCGAGACCATCGATGCCGAGGCGGGCCGCCCGTTCATCAAGGTCGCCGGCGCCTGCGGCTACACCGCGCAGGCCGTCGCCGAGGCCGAGACCGCCGCCGCACTCGGCTATGACGCCGTGCTGCTCAGCCCGGCCGTGCCGGGCGCCGACGAGAAGGGTCTGCTGGAGCGGGCCCGCGCGGTCGGCGAGGTGCTGCCCGTGATCGGCTTCTACCTCCAGGAGGCCGTCGGCGGGCGCTATCTCTCCCCGGCGTTCTGGTCGGCCTTCACCGATCTGCCGTCCACGGTCGCCGTGAAGGTCGCTCCGTTCGACCGGTACCGCACCGCGGATGTCGTGCGGGCGGTGGCCGCCGCCGACCGCGCCGACGAGGTGGCGCTCTACACCGGCAACGACGACGACATCATCGGTGACCTGCTCACCCCGTACGAGACGGCGAACGGCACGCGGCGCTGGTTCGCGGGCGGGCTCCTCGGCCAGTGGGCCGTATGGACCAGTTCAGCCGCCACCCTCCTCGACGACGTCCGCGCGGCCCGCGCCGGCGACCACGCGGCGACGGTACGCTGCCTGGCCCGCCGCTCCGAGCTGACGGACGCCAACAGCGCGGTCTTCGATGTCCGCGGCGCGTTCCGCGGCTGCATCGCAGGCGTGCACGAAGTGCTGCGCCGACAGGGCCTGTTGGCGAACATCCGGTGCCTGGACCCGGCCGAGACGCTCTCCCCCGGGCAGGCGGACGAGATCACCCGGGTGGCCGCGGCCTACCCCTGGCTGACCGATGACGCCTTCATTGCGGAGCACCTCGATGCCTGGCTCTCCTGACCGCCCCCGGGTCGTCGTCGCCGTACCGCCCCGGCTGCGCGCCCAGTTCTTCACCGGCGCGGTCTGGCAGGAGCTGGCACGGGCGGCGGAGCTGACCGTCCTCGACGAGCACTCCGGCCGGGCGGCAGTGGCAGCGGCGCTGCCCGGCGCCCGCGCGCTGATCCTCTCCTGGGGCGCCCCCCAGGTCGACGCCGAACTCCTGTCCGCGGCCGACCGGTTGGAGTTGGTGGCGCACACCGGCTCGGCCGTCGCCCCGTACGTCACCGAAGAGGTGTTCCGGCGCGGGATCCGTGTCACCCAGGCCGGGGACGAGATGGCCCGGCCGGTCGCCGAGGTCGCACTCGCCTTCACCCTGTCGCTGCTCCACCGCATCCAGCGCTTCGACCACGCGCTGCAGGGCGGCGCCGAGTGGGCAGCGGCGAGCGAGGCCCCGCCCCGCCACGAGATCCACGGCAGCGACATCGGGGTGATCGGCGCGTCCCGTACCGGACGGGCGTACATCGCAATGGTGCAGGCGATGGGCGCGCGGGTCTCCGTCACCGACCCGTTCCTGTCCGAGGCGGATGCCAGCGCGCTCGGCGTGGAGTCCGTCCCTCTGGACACACTCCTGTCGCGCAGCCGGATCGTGGCCGTGCACGCGCCGGTGACGGAGGAGACCCGTCGGATGATCGGCGCCGGACAGCTGGCACTCATGCCGGACGGGGCGGGCCTGGTGAACACGGCCAGGTCATGGCTGGTCGACGAGGACGCGCTGCTCGCCGAACTTCGGTCGGGCCGGCTCGATGCGGCGATCGATGTGTTCGACGCCGAGCCGCTGCCGTCGGACCACCCGTTCCGCGCCCTGCCGAATGTGCTGCTGACCCCGCATCAGGCAGCGGGCAGTGTCGAGTGCCGGCAGCGGCTCGGTGCCAGTGCGGTCGGCGAGGTGCTGCGGCTGCTGGCCGGGCAGCCCCCGGCCCATGCGGTCACCGTCGGCGCCCTGACCCGCCTGCACTGATCCATCGCGTCGTTCCCTTCACCCCTCAGGAGAGTTCACCCATGCGACTGATGCGCATCGGCGAGCCGGGCCATGAGCGTCCGGTCCTCGTCCGCCCAGAAGGCCGCCACTACGACCTGTCGGACGTCACCGACGACATCGACGGCGTGTTCCTCGCCGCGCTCACCGAGAAACCGACCCTGATCCCCGCCGAGCCGAAGCTCCCGGAGACCGACATCACCGGCCGGCGGATCGGCGCGCCCGTCGCCCGTCCGCACGCGCTGCTCTGCATCGGCCAGAACTACGCGGCCCATGCCGCGGAGTCCGGGGCCGAGCCGCCCGAGCAGCCGATCCTCTTCTACAAGTCGCCGAACACGATCGTCGGCCCGTACGACGACGTCCTCATCCCGCGCGGCTCGAAGAAGACCGACTGGGAGGTGGAGCTGGCCGTCGTCATCGGCCGCCGCGCCGCCTACCTCGACTCGCCGGCCGACGCCGCCTCATACATCGCCGGTTACGCCGTCAGCAACGACGTCTCGGAGCGCGCCTTCCAGCTGGAGGAGTCGGGTGGCCAGTGGTCCAAGGGCAAGAGCTGCGCCACGTTCAACCCGCTGGGCCCGGTGCTGGTGACGGCCGACGAGGTCGGCGACCCACAGCAGTTGCGGCTGCGCAGTTACGTCAACGGGGAGCTGCGGCAGGACTCCGGCACCGCGGACATGATCTTCAGCGTGGCGCATCTGGTGCACCATCTGTCGCAGTATCTGGTGCTGGAGCCCGGGGACATCATCAACACCGGTACGCCGCAGGGCGTGGCGCTGTCCGGTCGCTTCCCGTACCTGGGACCGGGCGATGTGATGGAGGTCGAGATCTCCGGCCTGGGCCGGCAGCGCAGCGTCTGCCGGCCCGCGTAACGCCGCTCAGTCCTCCGGGAGTTCGACCGGGGCGATGTCGTCGAAGACATCGCCGGGGCCGGGGTTCGTCGCGTCCGTGGCACCGCCGAAGTGGTTCATCACACCCCATACGGCGTTGAGCGCGGTCTGCACGGCGCCCTCGGCCCACCCGGCCGTCCAGGAGATGTCGTCGCCCGCGAGGAAGATTCCCCGCTTGTCGGCGGGCAGCCGGTCCTGCATGAAGTGGGTGAACAGCCGCCGCTGGTAGCGGTAGTGGCCCGGCAGGTTGGCCTTGAACGCGCCCATGAAATAGGGCTCGTTCTCCCAGGAGACCGTCACCGGGTTGCCGATGATGTGCTTCCTGATGTCGACGTTCGGGTAGATCTCGCCGAGCGACTTCAGCATCACTTCCATGCGCTCGTTCGGGGAGAGCGGCAGCCATTTCAGACTGTCGTCGCACCAGGTGTACGAGAGGCAGATGACGGCCGGCTTGTCGGGCCCGTCGTCGAGAAGGTACGTGCCCCGGGTCATCCGGTCGGTGAGCGTCATCGACATGGTGTCGCGTCCGGTGGGAACCCCCCTGCCGTCGACGGCCTTGTCCAGCCAGAACGGCCGGTCGACGGGCACGAACAGCTTCGACGACTCCATGTAGTGGGTCCGCTCCATCGCCGTCCAGTGGTCGATGGGGAACAGCTCGTCGTCACAGGCGATCTTGGAGAGCAGCAGCCAGGACTGCCCCGTGAAGATCGCCGCCCGGAAGGTGCGGATGTCGCCGGTCGCGTCGGTGACGGTGATCCGGTTCCCGGCGGTGCGGTGCAGCCGGGTCACGGCGGGACGGGGTTCCCCATCGTGCAGCGAGGACAGCGAGGTACCGAGCGGCCAGTGCACGATCTTCTGCGGCTCACGGTCCCAGAGCCGCAGCGGGAGCTGCTGGCTGCCGCCGACGATGCCGCGGTGATGATCGTCGGCCTCGGTGTAGACGACCCGCAGGATCTCCAGGATGGAGTTGGGGAAGTCGGTGTCCCAGCCGCCGGTGCCGAACCCGACCTGGCCGAAGATCTCGCGGTGCCGGAACGACTTGAAGGCGTCGGAGGCGCAGAGGAAGCCGTAGAAGGTCTGGTTGTCGAGCTTCTCGACGAGCTTCGCCCAGATCTCCCGGATCCGCGGGACGTCGCGCTCGCGCATCGCACGGTTCATGTCGGAGAAGTCGGCGCCCTCCTCAAGACACGCGTTCCAGGCGTCCATCACGTCGCGGTAGACCTGCGGCAGGTCGTCGATCGTCTCCGCGTAGTGCGATTCGCCCTTGAGGTCGACGACGGTCGACGGGGTGGCCGACGCGAGCGGGTTCGGGAACGGGCTGGTCTCCAGGCCCACCAGGTCGATGTAGTGCTGCAGCGCCGTGGACGACGGCGGGAAGCGCATCGCGCCCATCTCCGCGGTCAGTGAGGGGTCGCACCCGTCGAAGCCGACGGTACGCAGCCGGCCGCCTATCCGGTCCGCCTCGTAGACGACGGGCTTGAGGCCCATCTTCATCAGCTCGTATGCCGCCACGATGCCGGAGAGCCCGCCGCCGATGACCGCCACCTCGGCGCCGTGCTCGGTCGCCGGTATCTGCCCGAGCCCCGCGGGGTGCGCCAGGAAGTCGTCGTACGCGTAGGGGAAGTCCGGACCGAACATGGTGATCGGCGGCTGCGCGTCGGTGTGCTGAACGGCGTTGGGCACCGTGGACGTCATGGGGTAGGGACTCCTTACGAGGGCAGCGGAAGAGCAGGGCGCCTTGGGCTCAGACGAGGGAGCCGTACAGACCGGGGCGGCGGTCGCGCAGATACGGGTTGCCGGCGCGGGACGCAGTCAGGAACTCCGGGTCGACCTCGCCGACCACGAGCTCCTCGCCACGTCCGGCGCGGGTGCGGACCGTGCCGTCGGGGCCGGCCAGACAGCTCAGCCCGACGAACTCGAACTCGCCTTCCGGACCGGTCCTGTTGACGTACGCGACATACATCTGGCTCTCGAAGGCGCGGACCGGCACGAGGGACTCGGGGACGAACTGGAAGGGGTGCATCTGCGCGGTCGGCACCAGCAGCAGGTCGGTGGCGGCGAGGGCGTGCGCCCGTACGTTCTCCGGGAACTCGACGTCGTAACAGATCATGATCCCGATGCGTACACCGTCCAGTTCGGCCTGGACGACGGTCTGCTCGCCGGGGGTGAACCACTGCTGCTCGAAGGAGCCGAAGAGGTGGGTCTTGCGGTAGTTGGCGAGCCGGGTGCCGTCGGGGCCGATCAGCTGCGCGGAGTTGAAGATCAGCTCGTCCGCGCGCTCCGGGTACCCGTAGAGGACCGCGAGCCCGTGCCGTGCGGCGATGGAGGCGACGGTCTGCGCGGAGGCGCCGTCGGCGGGCTCGGCCAGCAGGGGTACGTCGTCGCCGATGGCATACCCGGTCAGGAACAGCTCGGGACAGACGAGCAGCCGCGCCCCGGCGGCTGCCGCGCGCTCTGCCGCCTCGTCGAGGGTCTTGATGTTCTCGGCCACCGAGCCCGGACGTCCGGAGCTCTGGAGCAGGGCGGTGCGCAACGGCGGCATGGCTGACCTCGGGCAGTGCGGGCGGGGCGGGGACGTATAGACGGTACGGGCCGGTAATCCGGCTGGACAAGGCGCGAGCGTTGCGCGCCGACCGTCGATCCATTGCGCAATGTGCCGGTCCGGCGGCGATTCGTTGCGTGGAGCATCTGGGCAGGTCAGAGGGGTGATATCGGTCTCGCGTCGGAGCGGGTCCCCGCCGCGCGGCGGAGAGCGGACGGGGACCCTGGCGCGATGTGCGGCGGCGGTCCCGCCGGAAGAGTGGGAGCCGTCCGAGCGACTCCCGCTCCGTTCCACGGAAGGCCTGTCATGACCCGCATCGCGCACACCCGCACCCGGCTCGCCGCGATCGCAGCTGCGCTGCTGATCACCGCGAGCGCCGCCGGCTCGGCAGCGGCGCTCGGCGACTCCGCCCCCGGATCTGCGAGGGAGCAACGGGAAGCGGCCGCCCTGACCGGCACGGCGAAGCTGTACCGCCCGGCCGGGGACGACATCACCTTCACCTTCGACGCCCACCTCGCCGCGAAGGACAACATGCACCCGGATCGGGCGTACGGTACCTTCCGCTTCCGCCACGTCTTCCCGAACGGCACGTCCGGCTGGGCCGAGGGCTCGGTGGACTGCCTGCTGACCGGCGGCAAGGTGGCCGTGGTCACCGGCGTCATCACGGCGACCGACATCGGCATCAAGGGCAGGCGGGTCGGCATGTCGGTCCACGACCTGGGCAGGCACGACCGGCTGGGGTACAGCTGGGTGAACCCGGAGGCGGAGGACCACCTGCCCCCTTGCGTGTCCTCGGCCCCGTTCGAGAAGGTCGAGGCGGGCAGCGGCGACTTCACGGTGCTGCCCTGGCACCCGGAGTACGAGCAGAAGAGCTGAGGCCCGCCCGCAGGATCAGCCCGGCGTCCCCGAGGAGTACCGCCGCAGCAGCGGCGACAGCACCAGCACGGACTTGGTTCGCTCCACATAGGGCTCGCCCGCGATCCGCTCCAGCACCTGTTCGAAATGGCGCATGTCGGCGGCGAAGACCTGGACGATCGCGTCGGCCTCCCCGGTGACCGTGGAGGCCGAGGCGATCTCGGGGTAGCGCGCCAGACCGCTTTTGATCGCTTCCGGGGAGGTGTTGCGGCTGCAGTAGATCTCGATGAAACCCTCGGTCTCCCAGCCGAGCGCCGCCGGATCCACCCGCACGGTGAATCCGGTGATGGCCCCCTCCGCCCGCAACCGGTCGACCCGGCGTTTCACCGCGGGCGCGGACAGGCCGATGATCGCGCCGATGTCGGCGTAGGAGCGGCGGGCGTCCTCGGCGAGGGCGTGGACGATGCGTTCGTCGAGATCGTTCAGTCGCACTTCAGGTGGATCACTTCTCTGCGATGGCCGTTCGGGGCGTCGGCAGCACGGTGCCGCAACCGAAGTAGAACACGTGGTGGTGGGCGGGGCCGTACGGACGTCGGCCCGGTGCAACGGGGTAGGGGTGGAGTGCACACCCGGCGAATGGAGCTCCGATGACCTGGCTCGACCCCGGCCCCTTCCTGCGAGGTGTCGCCTGGCGGGACGGCGCGCGCCCGGTCCGGGCCGACCCGGCCGATCTGGCGCGGCTGCCGTGGGACACCACGGAGCGGGCACTGCTGCCGACCGGGATCCGGCTGGAGTTCCTGGCACCGGGAGCGCGTGCGGTGGAGATCCGCTACCGCGCCCCGGGCCGGGGCGCGGCGGACGGCCAAGCCGGGCTCTTCGCACTGTGGCAGGGCGGGCGGTGTGTCGCCGAGATCCTCGTTGCGCCCGCCGAGGAGGCCGTCACCGTGATCGGGCTCCCGCCGGGGGAAGGCCCGTTCACCGTTCATCCACCGGAGACGCTGGGCCCGGCGATCCTGGGTCTGCGGGCGGTGGGCGGTGCGCTGCTGCCCGCCCCCGTACGGCCGCGGTGGGTCGTCCACGGGGACTCGATCACCGAGGGCTGGTGGTCGACGCGCCCAGCCCACGCCTGGCCCGCCGTGGCGGGCCGCGCGCTGGGCCTCGACCCGGTCAACCTCGGGTACGCAGGTTCGGCGCGCGGGGAGTTGTGCGTCGCCGAGCAGATGGCCGGGCTCCCGGCCGACGTACTGACGCTGGCCTTCGGCACGAACTGCTGGTCGTCGGTACCCTTCTCGGCGCCGCTGCTGTACGAGACGGTGCGCGCCTTCGTCGCCCTGGTGCGCGCGGGCCACCCGGGGACGCCGATCCTGCTGGTCTCGCCGCTGCTGCGCCCGGACGCGGAGGACACCCCGAACGCCCTCGGAGCCACACTGTCCGAGCTGCGGACGGCGCTGGAGCGGGCCGGCGCGAGCCTCGTCCGGGCGGGGGACGCCCGGCTGTCAGTGCTGCCGGGACGGGATGTCCTGGGCCCGGAACACCTGGTGGACGGCCTCCACCCGGACGACAGAGGCCACGCCCTGCTGGCGGCGGCGGTCGCAGATGCCCTCACCCCGCACATACCCGTGGCAACGGAGAACGCCCGGGCCGCACCGGACGCCCCGGGCTGATCCGCGAAGATCGACAGGACAGGGCCCAGGGCGTGTTTCGAAAGCAGCGTCGTGCGCCCGTAGGGCGGGCCGAGCTGCGTCCGGTGCGTGCGACCGTCAGGCGGAGGATCGCCCCGATACCGGTCGTATCAGGGCGAGCCCGACAGCGCAGCGAGCGCGCGTACCAGGCTCCGCCCGGCAGACGGGACTTTCGAAATTCGCCCCGGTGCCCCTCCCGGCAAGCTTTGCCCCGTCGCGTCGTCCAGCACGCCCGCTCGCCGCGTTGGCCAAAAGTCCTGATAGCTCGGCTACAAGGACTTCCGCCCGCCTTGCGATCGCACGCGCTGGACGACGCTCCTCACGGGGCGAACATTGCCGGTCACGGCACTAGCTCCAGCTGGCGTGGAGCGGCTTGCCCTCGGCGTAACCGGCGGCGCTCTGCACACCGACGACCGCCTTCTCGGCGAACTCTTCCAGGGAGGCCGCACCGGCGTACGTGAAGGAGGAGCGGACGCCCGCGATGATCGAGTCGATCAGGTCCTCGACGCCGGGACGGGCCGGGTCCAGGAACATCCGCGAGGTGGAGATGCCCTCTTCGAAGAGCGCCTTCCGGGCCCGGTCGTACGCGGACTCGTCCGACGTACGGTTCTTCACGGCGCGCGCGGACGCCATGCCGAAGGACTCCTTGTAGTACCGGCCGTCGGCGGCCTGCTGGAGGTCGCCCGGCGACTCGTGCGTACCGGCGAACCAGGAGCCGATCATCACGTTGGACGCGCCCGCGGCGAGTGCCATGGCGACATCGCGCGGGTGGCGGACGCCGCCGTCCGCCCAGACGTGCTTGCCGTGCTTCTTCGCCTCGGCGGCGCACTCCAGCACTGCGGAGAACTGCGGCCGTCCGACACCGGTCATCATCCGCGTGGTGCACATGGCACCGGGGCCGACCCCGACCTTGATGATGTCCGCGCCGGCCTCGATGAGGTCGCGCACGCCCTCGGCGGCGACGACGTTGCCCGCGACGATCGGCACCTGCGGGTCGAGCGCCCGGACCGCGCGGACCGCGCTGATCATGGACTCCTGGTGGCCGTGGGCGGTGTCGACGACGAGCGTGTCGACGCCCGCGTCGAGGAGCTGCTTGGCCTTGCCCGCGACATCGCCGTTGATCCCGACGGCGGCGGCGACCCGCAGCCTGCCGTCGGCGTCGGTGGCCGGGGTGTAGAGCGTGGCGCGAAGCGCCGCCTTGCGGGTGAGGATGCCGACGAGCCGGCCGTCCGCGTCGACCGCGGGGGCAAGCTTGCGGTTGGCGCCGTCGAGCTTGTTGAACGCGTCGCGCGGGTCGATGTCCGCGTCGAGCACCACGAGGTCCTTGGACATGACCACGGAGAGCTGGGTGAAGCGGTCGACGCCGGTCAGGTCGTGGTCGGTGACGACGCCGATGGGCCGCTGCTCCTCGTCGACGACGACGCCCGCGCCGTGGGCGCGCTTCGGGAGCAGGGACAGGGCGTCGGCGACCGTCTGGCCCGGGGCGAGCACGATCGGCGTGTCGAGCACGAGGTGGCGCGTCTTCACCCAGGAGATGACGTCGGTAACGACGTCGATCGGGATGTCCTGCGGAATGACGACCAGACCGCCTCGGCGGGCGATCGTTTCGGCCATCCGGCGGCCCGCGATCGCCGTCATGTTGGCGACGACGAGCGGAATGGTGGTGCCGGTGCCGTCCGGCGAGGAGAGGTCGACCCCGTGGCGGGAACCGACCGCTGAACGGCCCGGAACCATGAAGACATCGTCGTACGTGAGGTCGTACGGGACCGCGGGGGACTGTGTGTAGCGACCGGTGCCGGGTTCAAGAAAACGCATGACACTCATATTTTCACGCGAAACGGCGCAGGTCGCTGCCCTGAAGACACAGCAGATGACCCCCGCGTTCGTACGTTCCTCCAAGACCGACCGGCACATGGGGGGAGAAGGAGCGAGTGCGGGAGCCCCGGGCACGTGGAACCTGCCTTGTGCGGGGACCCTACCCGCATGGCATACGAACCATTCACGATCATCTTTCCTGGACCTGATAACAAAGGGTCAGGTAATTTCAAACGCGCAGGTCCCGCGGGTCACAACTGCGCCCCGGGGAACAGGCGGAACGGCCCCAACTTCCGTCATACGTACGACCGGAGAGGATCCAGGCCCGCCCGTGGAGAACGAACTGCCGGAAATCTACTGCCCGTTCCCGCAGCGGACGAATCCGCACGTCGCGCACACCCGCGAACACCTCGACAACTGGACGCGCAACACCGGTCTGGTGCAGCGCGATTCAGCCAGGGAGCGCTTCAAGCAAGCCGACTTCGGCACCTTCGTCGGCATGGTGCACCCGACCGCGAACGAGCACGATCTCGACCTCGTCGCCGACTGGTTCGTGTGGCTGTTCCTCGTCGACGACCAGCTCGACGACGGCCATCTCGGCCGCAACCCGGAGCGGGTGCGGGACGTGGTCGCCCTGATGCGCAGCGTGGTCGAGGGCACCGGTACCGGCCCGCTGCCGGACGAGGACCTCCCGGCCGCCGTGGTCGCCCTGGCCGACCTGTGGAAACGTACGACGCCCAACGCGGCGGCGCACTGGCTCCGGCGCTTCACCTGGCACCTGGTCACCTACCTCACCACGGCCACCACCTGGGAGGCGGGGAACCGGGCGAACGGTGTCGTGCCGTCCGAGGAGACCTACATCGCCAAGCGGCGGCACACCGGCGCGATACACGTCTGCATGGACCTGATCGAGATCGTGGCCGGCATCGAGGCGCCCGAGTCGATCCACAACGACCCCCGGTTCATCGTCGCCGTGGAAACCTCGTGCAACGTCGTGTGCTGGGCCAACGACGTGTACTCGTACGAGAAGGAACAGGTGCTCGGCGAGATCCACAACCTCGTCCATCTGGTACGGCACCACCGCGGTTACGGAAAACAGCAGGCGCTCGAACACGTCTGCGCGGAGATCGCCACCGAGACCGAGCGCTTCCTGGCAGCCGAGGCCGAACTGCTCATGGCCTATCCCCAGCTGTCCGGGGTGCTTCTCCCGTACTTGGACGGGATGCGTAGCTGGATGCGCGGCAATCTGGACTGGACACGGCAGACGCCCCGCTACAACCCGGCCGACGTCAGCCAGTACAAGGAGCCGGATCAGTACCTGGAGGCGACGGTCCTGGGCATCGGAGCGGAACCCGCCGACTGCGGGGCCGAGGGGCGCGTCGGCTGAGGACCACGCAGAAAAGAGCAGACAGTACGGAGAAAGCCGGGTGCGCGTGCCGCACCCGGCTTTCCTCCTGACCGTTCGTCCTCGCAGAGGTGCGTACGGGGCCCCTCGACGCCGCCTCCTGTGCCGGCCGGTCTAAGCGCCGTCCGGGTCGGCGCGCTCCAGCGCGGGCCGCTGCGGCGCCGCCGACTCCGTCAGCAGATAGTCGGCAGCGGCCGTGTCCGTCACCAGGCTGGTGACCAGACCGGACCGCAGGACCGCCCCGATCGCCGCCGCCTTGCGCTGGCCGCCCGCGATCGCCACCACCTCCGGGATCCGGCGCAGCCGGTCCGCCTCGACCGTGATGCACCGCTCCCCCAGGTCGCGGCCGACCCGGCGCCCCTGCGTGTCGAAGAGGTGGGCGGACATCTCGGCGGCGACGCCGAGCGACGCGTAGTGCGCCCGCTCCTCGTCCGTGAGCATGTCATGGACGGTGGAGATACCCGGCTCCCACGAGCCGATGGAGACCGCAGCAACCGTCACCTTGTCGAAGTATTCGAAGGCACGGGCGATGCCGGTCTGGTGACGCAGCGCGGCGGCGGTGGCCGGGTCGGGCAGCAGCATCGGCGCATAAATCGGGTGGGCCTCGCCGCCGGAAACCTGGGCGGCCCTGCGGACCGCCTCGACCGAGCCGCGCTCGGCCGTTCCCGCGTCGTACACGCCGGTCAGCTGGACGACGGTGCACGGTGGCAGCCGGTCGAGGGCCGCCGCCATGTGAATGGTGGACCGGCCCCAGGCCAGGCCCAGCACATCACCCTCGTTCACCAGTTCGCCCAGAAGGTCGGCCGCGACCTCGCCCAGATTCTCCGGGTCCGGGGCGTCGTCCTCCTCCTCTGCCGGCGATTCGACGACGACCGCGTGCCGCAGCCCGTAGCGGGCCCGCAGCGCGTCGGAGCGCTCCGCATCCAGCTCTGCGGGGACCCGGATCTCGATCCGTACGAGGTCACGCTCAAGGGCCGTCTCCAGGACCCGGGCCACCTTGAAGCGGCTGACGCCGAACTCTTCGGCGATCTGGATCTTCGACTTCCCCTCAAGGTAGAAGCGACGGGCCATGGCCGCCGCCTGCACCAGCTCCGCGGGCCCCATCCGCAGGGCGGACCTGCCCGCCGACATTGCAGACACCGCGATCTCCTCACTGCTGTTCACACGCTCGATACGCCGTTCATCCTGTCAGATACGGCAATCCTTGATCGGTCCCGTCGGACCGCGTTCATCTGCACGTGGCCGAGCCGACCGACAATCGGGGGCCGGAGCCGGTGCCTCCGTCACTGCCGACGTCCCCGTCGGCCTCAGTGGTTGCACGCCCAGGGCGCCGAAGCGATCGTCCCGTCCGCCTTGGTACGCAGGGCGCGTACCGCCTCGGCCGGGTCATTGGCCCCGTACACCGCCGATCCGGCGACGAAGACGTCCGCACCGGCCTCGGCGCACCGCTCGATGGTGGATTCCGAGACGCCACCGTCGACCTGCAGCCACAGCTCCAGACCGTGCTTGGAGATCAGCTCACGGGTGCGGCGGATCTTCGGCAGCATGATGTCGAGGAAGGCCTGGCCGCCGAAACCCGGCTCCACCGTCATGATCAGCAGCATGTCGAGCTCGGGGAGCAGGTCCTCGTACGGCTCGATGGGCGTCGCCGGCTTGAGCGCCATCGAGGCGCGGGCACCCTTGGCCCGGATCTCCCGCGCCAGCCGTACGGGCGCTGCCGCGGCCTCCACGTGGAAGGTGACGGAACCGGCACCCGCCTCGACGTACTGCGGCGCCCAGCGGTCCGGGTCCTCGATCATCAGATGGCAGTCCAGCGGTGTCTCCGTGGCCCGGCTGAGCGATTCAACGATCGGCACGCCGAGGGTCAGGTTGGGCACGAAGTGGTTGTCCATCACGTCGACGTGGAGCCAGTCGGCGCCGTCGACGGCCGTCGCCTCCTCGGCGAGCCGGGCGAAGTCGGCGGACAGGATGCTCGGGTTGATCTGGGCCATGTGCCAAGCCTGCCACGTTCCGCGACACTTCCCTGCCTCGGTGCGCCCCAAAGCCTCACGGGATCATTACAGTTCGCGCAATCCCGGCGATTCGACCCGCGCCGAGGGCCTGGAAGGTCGCCGTCAGGCTGTACGACGCAACAGCGCGAGGTACATCGCGTCCGTGCCGTGCAGATGCGGCCACAGCTGGACGTCGGGTCCGTCGCCCAGCGCGGGCACGCCCGGCATCAGCGGACGCGCGTCCACCCACTCCGCCTCGACCGGCTCACCGCCGCGTCCCTTGAGTACGTCCTCGACCACCACCCGGGTCTCCGCGAGGTGCGGCGAGCAGGTCGCGTAACCGACGATGCCCCCGACCCGCACGGCCTTCAACGCCTCCCGCAGCAGACCGCGTTGGAGCGGCGCGAAGTTCTCCAGGTCCTCGGCGCGGCGGCGCCAGCGGGACTCCGGGCGGCGGCGGAGCGCGCCGAGGCCGGAGCACGGTACGTCCATCAGGACCCGGTCGAAGGCGCCGGGCTGCCACGGCGGGCGGGTGCCGTCGGCGGTGATCACCTGGTACGGGCCGGGGTTACCGGCCAGCGCCCGCTCCACGAGACGGGCCCGGTGCGGTTGCTTCTCGGCGGCCAGCAGCGCGGCTCCGCGTTCGGCGGCGAGGGCAGCGAGCAGGGCGGCCTTGCCACCCGGCCCGGCGCACCCGTCGAGCCAGCGGCTGTCGCTGCCCTCCACCGGCGCGTTGGCGAGGGCGGCTGCCACCAGCTGGCTGCCCTCGTCCTGGACCCCGGCGCGGCCCTCCTGCACGGCGCCCAGGGCGCCGGGCTCACCGCCCTCCGCCATCCGCACGGCATAGGGCGACCAGCGGCCGGGGAGGCCGTTCTCGTCGCCGAGAGCCGTGAGCAGCTCCTCGGTGGTGGAGCGGCCGGGGCGGGCGACGAGGGTGACCTCGGGCCGCTCGTTGTCGGCCTCGAGGAGGTCCTCGATCCCGGCGCGGCCGCCGCCCAGCGCATCCCAGAGCGCGGAGACGATCCAGCGCGGATGCGAGTGCACGACCGCGAGGTGGTCCTCGGCGTCCTCGTCGTACGACGGGGCGACGCGCGCCACCCAGCCGTCGAGGTCGTCCGCGGCGACCTTCCGCAGCACGGCGTTGACGAACTTGGCGCGCCCCTCGCCGAGCACCACCCGGGCCAGCTCCACACTGGCGGAGACCGCGGCGTGGGTGGGGATACGGGTGCCGAGCAGCTGGTGCACGCCCATGTTGAGCACGTCGAGAACCGGCGGGTCGACCTCCCGCAGCGGCCGGTCGATGCAGGCCGCGACGATCGCGTCGTACGTGCCTTGGCGGCGCAGCGTCCCGTAGACCAGTTCGGTCGCCAGCGCCGCGTCCCTGGCGTCGAAATCGCCCTTGGCGCGTGCCTTCTTCAGCAGCGGGGGCAGGACGAGGTTGGCGTACGCGTCGCGTTCGTCGACGGCCCTGAGTGCCTCGAAGGCGAGGAACCGGACCGGGTCCTTCTGGGGCCGGCGATGCGGCTTGGCGGGACGGCGACGCTGCTGGTCGTTCACGTGAAAGGTGCTCCGCTGATGGTGAGGGACGAACCCTCCCAGCCTAATCCCTCCGTACCGGGACAGTGGCTGAGTGAGCTGCCAGGACGCCTTGCCCTGGGCAGCGGCGGTAACCGATCACGGGCGGACGAGACCCGAGGTGCGTGCGTTCGTCGCCTCATCGGTCGCCGACGCCTCCACAGCCTTCAGGGGTACGGAGGGCCCCTCCTCCGCCCTGTGGGGGCGGCCGTGCTCACCACGGCGGCACCAGCCGCTCCCCGGTCCAGCCTGATCCGGACGAAGACCCTGGCCAGACGCAGCCCGGCAGACGGGGCTTTCGAAACACGCTAGATTCCGACCAGCTCCCCCGGGACGATCCGCACCCCACGCGCCCAGTCCGCGGCCCGCATCGGCTTCTTGCCCTGCGGCTGGACCCAGAGCAGCTCGACGGCGTGCGATCCGGTGCCGACGTGCACATGATTCTTGGACGCGGACAGCTCACCGGGCGCCAGATCGTGCCGGTCCAGGACCGGCACGGCCTGGATCAGCTTGAGGCGTTCCCCGCGGAAGAGCGTCCATGCCCCGGGGGCGGGGGTGCAGCCACGCACCACCCGGTCGACCCTCAGCGCGGGTGCGGACCACTGAACCTGGGCGTCCTCGACGGTGATCTTCGGTGCGACGGTGACGCCGTCCACGGGCTGCGGCACGGCGTGCAGCGTGCCGTCCTCGATGCCGTCCATGGTCGCGGCGAGCAGCCCGGCACCGGCGAAGGCGAGCCGGGTCAGCAGATCACCGCTGGTGTCCGTGGGCCGCACCTCCTCGGTGAGGACGCCGTACACCGGGCCCGAGTCGAGCCCCTCCTCGATCAGGAAGGTCGAGGCGCCGGTGACCTCGTCGCCGGCCATCACCGCGTGCTGGACGGGGGCCGCGCCGCGCCAGGCGGGCAGCAGCGAGAAGTGGAGGTTGACCCAGCCGCGGGCGGGTACGTCGAGAGCGGTCTTGGGCAGCAGCGCCCCGTACGCGACGACCGGACAGCAGTCCGGGGCAATCTCCCGCAGCCGCGCGAGGAAGTCCTCGTCGCGCGGGCGGGCGGGCTTGAGCACCTCGATCCCGGCCTCCTCGGCGCGCTCGGCGACGGGGCTGGCGACCAAGCGGCGCCCCCGTCCCGAAGGTGCGTCGGGGCGGGTGACGACAGCGGCCACCTCGTGGCGGTCGGAGGCGATCAAGGCGTCCAAGGCGGGTACGGCAACCTCGGGGGTGCCTGCGAAGACGAGCTTCATCCGATGGCCTCTCAAGCTGGTACGGGTTTGAGCAGCGCACCAGTCTGTGACTCCTCCGCCCCACGAACGGGGCGGTTTCTCACTTGGCTCACCAGAGCCTCGTGACGGCCAAGCCCTGACCGCGGCCCAGGGGCAGAGCCAGAGCGTACTACGCCGGTGCGGGAACACCGCCCCGCCGGGGGCGTACTCCCGGCCGTGCGCCCCGCGCATCTACCCATACGCCCTGGGAGCGTGACCACATCACCGGGTCACGCGTTGGTCAAGAGAGATTGACCGAAGCGGGCCGCCACAGTGCAGCCCGGCCCCTTTCAACGCCCGTTCGAGAGGCTTCTTCATGGCCGACCACTCAACCCACGACGCCCAAGCGCGGGCCAGCCTGCATCTGTTGGTGCGGGACATCGAGCGGGTCCGGCGGCAGGTGGACGCACTGCGCACGCTCACGGCCCAACTGGGCAACGTCTACCGTCCGCGCCGCTCCGGCCCGTCCACGGGCTTCGTCGTCTACGGCAGGGCCCCGGCCCCCACCGTCAGACTGGCCCAGGAACTGCGCGACAGCGTCGAGACCCTGGTGACGGCGGCTGTGGACTTCGACCGCTCGCTGGGCTTCTCCTGGGATGCGGTGGGCTCCGCGCTCGGAGTCACCAAGCAGGCGGTCCACCGGCGCTACGGCGCCCGCCGGAACACCCCCCAGCCGGGAACCACCGAGCTGCCGGCCGAGACAGCAGTGCCACGTCCGCTGCCCGTGACGCCCGGGGCCGGCACGGCTCCGGTGCTGCCCGCCGTACCCGCCGCCCGCTCCATGCCCCCGCAGCCCGCCGCGGACCGGCCGCCCCTGCGCGAGGAGCTGCGCCCCGGCGTCTTCCCCGGCCCGCGCAACGGCTGACCGAGTGCCCTTCTGCCCCCACCGTGCCTGGCACGCGGCGGGGGCAGTCGTATGTGCGCCGTCCACCGGGCACCGGGCACCGGTGAACGGCGGGCCGGGTCAGCCGATGTCCGGGGGGTCGATCCTGATCCGGACCGGATCACCGCTGCCCCGGGCCGTCCGCGCGGCCTGCGCCGTCTTCAGCGCGGCAGCCAGCGCGGCGCCGCTGCCCGGAGGAACCCTGAGCAGCGCCCGCTCCCAGCTCTCCCCCAACGGCGCGTCCCACGGTCTTCTGGGCCTGCCGGGTTCCGTACCCGGAACCGGGACCGGGCCGAGCACCTCCGCCTCCGGCGGCAGTTCGGCCGCGGCAAGGAACGCCGCGAGTGCCTCCGGCAGGCCGGTCACCGACGCCATCCGGGACACCGGTGGGAAACCCAGCTCGGCACGTTCCGCCAGCTCGCGGCGGGCATGGCCGACCGGGTCCCAGCGCACCAGTGCCTGGACCGGCCGCAGGGTCGGTTCGGCGACGATCACCACCGTGCCGCCCTCCGGCTGGCCCTGTACCAGCGAGGCCGCGGCGGTCCAGCGGCGCAGCGCCTCCTCACCGGCCCGCAGATCGGGGCGGCCGACCATCGCCCAGCCGTCCAGCAGCAGCGCGGCCGCATAACCGCCCTCGGCGACGGGTTCGGCACCCGGGGTGCTCACGACCAGCGCGGGCGCGGCCGGCACGGAGTCCAGGATGTGGTCGCGGCCGGACGTCCGCACCGGCACGGCGGGGAAGGCCCGGCCGAGTTCCTCGGCCGTCCGGCGAGCGCCGACGATCCGGGCCCGCAGCCGCTGGGAGCCGCAGGCCACGCAGTGCCAGGCGGTCTCGGCCCGCCCGCACCACGCACAGTTGAGATCCTGCTGGTCCGGCGCCTCCAGCGGCCCGGCGCAGTGGCGGCACCGGGCAGGTTCACGGCACCGCTCGCAGGCCAGCCGCGGCGCGTATCCGCGACGCGGCACCTGGACCAGCACCGGTCCGCGGCGCAGCCCGTCCCGTACGGTCTGCCAGGCGAGACTGGGCAGCCGGGCGGCCCTGGCCGCCTCGTCCCGGGCCAGCTCGCCGTCGCCGACGGTACGCACCAACGGCGCCGCGATCCGCAGCTGCTCCCGGTCCGCGCGCAGCGGCAGCGCCCAGCCGGTCTCCACGAGCTGGGCGGCCTCCACGGTGCAGCTCGTGCCGCCGAGCAGGAACGCGCACCGGCCGTGCGCGGCCCGCAGCTCCAGGACCTCCCGGACATGCGGGAAGGGGGCGTTGTCGTCGCTGTGGCTCGAGTCCCCGTCGTCCCAGACTGCGACCAGGCCCAGGTCCGCGACCGGCGCGAACATCGCGGCCCGTGTCCCGACCACCGCACGCACCGATCCGCGCCGCACTGCAAGCCACTCCCGGTACCGCTTCTCGGGTCCGGAATCGGCGGTCAGCAGGGCGTGGCGGCCCACCCCGAGCAGTTCGGTGAGCGCGGAGTCCACACGTCCCGCCGTGCGCCCGTCCGGTACGACGACGAGCGCGCCCCGCCCCGAGGCGAGGGTGGCGGCCACGGCCCTCGCGATCTCCTGAGGCCAGTGCGGCCCGGGCAGCGCGGTCCACACCGCCCGGGGGGCACCGCCCTCGGCCAGCGACCGCAGGAACGCGGGCCCCTGCTCGTATCGCTCCCAGCTCCCGGGCGACGGCGCCGGGGGCGGTGGCAGCGGCTCCGGTGAGGGCCTGGACTCGGCCCTTCCGTTCCTGGGCGGCACGGCGAGCTGCAGCACATCCGCGAGGCTGCCGGCGTACCGGTCGGCCACTGCGCGCGACAGGGCGAGCAGCTCGGGTCCGAGCACCGGCTCGGGCGAGACGACGTAGGCCAGCGCGGCAAGCGCCCCCGGGTAGTCCGACTCGGCGCGCCGCTCGATGAGGAACCCGTCGATGAGGCCGCCGCCCTCACGGCGCCCGGCGCGGACATTGCGCCCCCCGGCCCCGAACCGGACTCGCACCCGCACCCCGGGCTGCGCCTCGGCGTCGAGCTCCTCCGGTACGGCGTAGTCGAAGTACTGGTCGAGGTGGAGCACGCCCTTGTTGACCAGCACCCGGGCGACGGGCAGCTCCTTCGCGAGCGCGGCGCCCCGCCAGGTCCGCGGTTTGGCCCGCGGCACCTTCGCCTGCCGCACGGTCTCCCGGATGAGCGCAAGCTGCTCCGGCGCCCCGCCGTCGGGCTCCGCGGACTGCTCGTTGTCCCTGCTCACAGCCACATTCCTACCAGACGCCACTGACAGCGGCCCCGGGCTCACGCACCGGGGCCCGGACACCACGTGCGGCGTCCGGGCCCCGGCGTACAGAGCGAGTGCGGCGGGCCTACAGCCCGGCCGCCGTGCGCAGTGCCTCCACGCGGTCCGTGCGCTCCCAGGTGAAGTCGGGGAGCTCACGGCCGAAGTGGCCGTACGCCGCGGTCTGGGCGTAGATCGGACGCAGCAGGTCGAGGTCGCGGATGATCGCGGCCGGGCGGAGGTCGAAGACCTCGCCGATGGCGTGCTCGATCTTCTCGGTCTCGACCGCGGCGGTGCCGAACGTCTCGACGAACAGGCCCACCGGCTCGGCCTTGCCGATCGCGTACGCGACCTGCACCTCGCAACGGGCAGCGAGGCCCGCCGCGACGACGTTCTTGGCGACCCAGCGCATCGCGTACGCCGCCGAGCGGTCGACCTTCGACGGGTCCTTGCCCGAGAAGGCGCCGCCGCCGTGACGGGCCATGCCGCCGTACGTGTCGATGATGATCTTGCGGCCGGTCAGACCGGCGTCGCCCATCGGGCCGCCGATCTCGAAGCGGCCGGTCGGGTTGACCAGCAGCCGGTAGCCGTCGGTGTCCAGCTTGATGCCATCCTCGATCAGCTGCGCGAGGACGTGCTCGACGACGAACTCGCGGATGTCGGGAGCGAGCAGCGAGTCCAGGTCGATGTCGCTGGCGTGCTGCGAGGAGACGACGACGGTGTCGAGGCGGACCGCCTTGTCGCCGTCGTACTCGATGGTGACCTGGGTCTTGCCGTCGGGGCGCAGGTACGGGATGGTCCCGTTCTTGCGGACCTCGGACAGCCGGCGGGAGAGCCGGTGCGCGATGTAGACCGGGAGCGGCATGAGCTCGGGCGTCTCGTCGCAGGCGTAGCCGAACATCAGGCCCTGGTCGCCCGCGCCCTGCTTGTCGAGCTCGTCCTCCTCGTCCCTCCGGGAGGCGCCCTCGACCCGCTTCTCGTAGGCGGTGTCGACACCCTGAGCGATGTCGGGCGACTGTGCGCCGATGGACACCGAGACGCCGCAGGAGGCGCCGTCGAAGCCCTTCTTCGAGGAGTCGTAGCCGATCTCCAGGATCTTGTTGCGCACCAGAGTCGGGATGTCGGCGTAGGCCTTGGTCGTGACCTCACCCGCGACGTGCACCAGACCGGTGGTGATCAAGGTCTCGACGGCGACGCGCGAAGTCGGGTCCTCGCGCAGGAGGGCATCGAGAATGGTGTCGCTGATCTGGTCAGCGATCTTGTCGGGGTGACCCTCGGTGACGGATTCCGAGGTGAAGAGACGGCGGGACACATCGCTCCCTGGGGTTGCAGCGGCTGCTGGCTGATCATTGGCGGACGGCCGGGAGCTGCGCCCGGCACGATCCGGGAACAGTTTATCGGTCGCCGCCACCTGCCGGACCACGTATCTCGCCCTTTGGGAGTTCTGTGACCCGCGGCACTGATGCCCACGGTACGAGAATCACCCTGCGGAGAAGCCACTGACGCCCGGGTATGGATGTTTTTTCACCGATCTGAGAGCTTAATCACGCCTGGAACGAGAAGCGTGCCGACACGAGATCCCAGACCGTGTCGGCGAGCCCCTCCTTGGGGCCGTACGGCACGGGAGTCTCGCCGCCGTCGGCCGCCAGGATCACTGCCTCGTTCTCCTCGGAGCCGAAGGTCTTGCGTTCCCCCACCTCATTGACGACGAGCAGGTCGCAGCCCTTGCGCAGGAGCTTCTCGCGGCCGTTGGCGAGCACGTCGTCGGTCTCGGCGGCGAACCCGACGACGATCTGGTCCGGCGTCGCCCGCTCGGCGGAGACCTCGGCGAGGATGTCCGGATTACGGACGAGCAGGATCGGCGCAGGCTCCTGGCCGTCCTTCTTCTTGATCTTCCCCTCGGCGTACTCGGCCGGGCGGAAATCGGCGACCGCGGCCGCCATCACCACGACATCGGCATCGGACGCGGCCTTCAGCACCGCTTCTCGCAGCTGCACCGCGGTGCCGACCCGTACGACGTCGGCACCCGACGGATCGGGCAGTCCGGTGTTGGCCTCGATGAGCGTGACCCTGGCCCCGCGGGCGACCGCGGTACGGGCCAGCGCGTACCCCTGCTTCCCGGAGGAGCGGTTGCCGAGGTAGCGGACCGGGTCGAGCGGCTCCCGCGTACCGCCCGCGCTGATCACCACATGGCGGCCCACCAGGTCCGGCGCGACGGGCCCGCGGGCCAGCACCCGGCGGCAGACCTCGAAGATCTCACCGGGATCGGGCAGCCGGCCCTTGCCGGTGTCGACGCCGGTAAGCCGGCCGACGGCGGGCTCGATGACGACGGCTCCACGTCGGCGCAGCGTGGCGACGTTCTCCTGGGTGGCGGGGTGCTCCCACATCTCGGTATGCATGGCGGGCGCGAAGACCACCGGACAGCGAGCGGTGAGGAGCGTGTTGGTGAGCAGGTCGTCGGCGAGACCGTGGGCGGCCCTGGCGAGCACGTCCGCGGTGGCGGGGGCGACCACGACGAGGTCGGCACCCTGCCCGATGCGGACGTGCGGCACCTCGTGGACGTCGTTCCATACCTCGGTCGACACCGGGTGGCCGGAGAGCGCCGACCAGGTGGCGGCGCCCACGAACTGGAGCGCGGATCCGGTCGGGACGACCCGTACGTCATGACCGGACTCGGTCAGCCGTCGCAGCAGCTCGCACGCCTTGTAGGCGGCGATACCCCCGCTGATCCCCAGAACGACCTTCGGCTTCTCCACTGCGTCTCCCCGCACTCGGGTACGTACTCGGACACGTACAACCCCCATGCTGCCTCACGGCACCGACGGCACCGCCACGCCCCCGGACACACCACAGGCCCGGCGATGGTGGCCGCCGGGCCTGTGGTGAAGGTGCTTTGTTCCTGCTTACTGAGCGGGGCCTTCAATGGCCTCGGAGGTCAGCAGGCCCGCGTTGATCTCGCGGAGCGCGATCGAGAGCGGCTTCTCGTGCACGTGGGTGTCGACGAGCGGACCGACGTACTCGAGGAGACCTTCGCCGAGCTGCGAGTAGTACGCGTTGATCTGACGCGCACGCTTGGCGGCGTAGATCACAAGGCTGTACTTCGAGTCGGTGGCCTCAAGGAGCTCATCAATCGGCGGGTTGATGATGCCCTCGGGCGTGGTGATGGAAGAGGACACTCTCTGCCTTCCGAAGGGGGTAAAGATCAAAGAAATCTTTGATACTGCGGATTCCGCCGGGGTGGTGCTCCGGTTCGGCTGGTTCAGGCGCTGCTGTCACGGCGGGCGGAAGCCTGAAGCATCAAGGCTAGCAGCTCACGTGATACGTCCTCGACGGAGGTGTTGACCAGCGTCGTATCGAACTCCGATTCGGCGGCGAGCTCGATCTTCGCGGCGGCCAGCCGACGCTCGATCACCTCGGGCGCCTCGGTCCCGCGGCCGGTGAGCCGGCGCACCAGCTCGTCCCAGCTCGGCGGGGCGAGGAAGACCAGCTGCGCGTCGGACATCGACTGGCGGACCAGCCGGGCGCCCTGGAGGTCGATCTCCAGGAGAACCGGCTCGCCCGCGTCGAGGCGTTCGACCACAGCGCGGCGCGGTGTGCCGTACCGGTTACCGGCGAATTCGGCCCACTCCAGCAGTTCGCCGTTGGCGATCAGCTTGTCGAACTCGTCGTTGTCCACGAAGAAGTAGTGGACACCGTTGCGCTCCCCCGGGCGCGGCTTGCGGGTCGTCGCCGACACCGAGAGCCAGACATCGGGGTGCGCCTTTCGCATGTGAGCGACGACCGTGCTCTTGCCGACACCGGAGGGGCCGGAGAGCACGGTCAGCCGCGGACGTACGTCCGGGGGTACGGGGGACGTCCCCCGGGATGTTGCAGCCATGGAGCGATTATCCCCGTTCTCAGGGGTGCCTGAGAACGTCAGGCGGCGGAGCCGCCGAACTCTCGCTCCAAGGAAGCGATCTGGTTGGAGCCGAGACCCCGCACACGGCGGCTCTCGGAGATCCCGAGCCGCTCCATGATCTGCTTGGCGCGGACCTTGCCCACGCCGGGCAGGGACTCCAGAAGGGCGGAGACCTTCATCTTGCCGATGACGTCGTTCTCCTGGCCCTGCTTGATGACCTCGTGGAGCGAGGCGCCGGAGTGCTTGAGTCGATTCTTGACCTCGGCCCGCTCCCGGCGAGCCGCGGCGGCCTTTTCGAGCGCGGCTGCGCGCTGTTCAGGGGTAAGGGGCGGAAGAGCCACGCCTACGTCACCTCGGATGTCGATCTGTCGGATACGGACCAGTGAGGAACCTAGTCGCCCCACACCTGGTGAGCAACGAACAACCTGTGCACGTTGGCTCTCGTCGGAGACTAGCGGCCAAGGCCGCCGGAGTCAGCGAGAACAGACGAAAAGTCCTGGTCAGCCTCAGCCGACCAGGACATTTCAGACATAACAACCGAGTTTTCAGGTCATGATTCCGTCAACACGCTGTTACATGGCATGGTCAGTTTTCCTGAACGGCTGCACGGACCTCGTCCGTGAGCCGTTCGGCGGCTTCGCGCAGCCCGGACGCGTCCGGTCCGTGGCGCAGCACGCCCCGGCTCACGCTCGGCAGCACGTTGCCCACCGCGGCACCGAAGACACCCGGCAGATCGGCGGGGGTGGCACCCTGGGCGCCG
This sequence comes from Streptomyces sp. NPDC056231, assembly GCF_048270745.1. NCBI lineage: Bacteria > Bacillati > Actinomycetota > Actinomycetes > Kitasatosporales > Streptomycetaceae > Streptomyces > Streptomyces sp. NPDC056231. The sequence goes on from NZ_JBLVKW010000058.1 coordinate 43,060, forward strand.
ATCCCGGGGGCCAGCAGCGGTCCGTTGACCGCCAGATCCACGCCCGCGTCGCCGAGCGTGGCGCCGATCACGACGCCGACCGAGCCGAGCGGCTCGGCACCCTCGTTCTCGCCGGCCACGTGGTCGAGCATCACTTGGGCCAGCGACCGGCCGTCCGCGGCGGTGGCGCGCTGCACCTCGGCGCCCTCGGGGTTGGAGGTGAGTCCGAGGACGAAGACCCCCGCACCGGAGAGGACGGCCGCGTCGAGCGCCGGGCGCAGCGAGCCGAAGCCGAGGTACGGCGAGACGGTGAGCGCGTCGGAGAACAGCGGCGAGTCCTTGTCCAGGTAGGTCTCCGCGTAGGCGCCCATGGTGGAGCCGATGTCGCCGCGCTTGGCGTCCATCAGGACGAGCGCGCCGGCCGCCCGCGCCTCCTCGACGCCCTTCTCCAGGACGGCGATGCCGCGCGAGCCGAACCGCTCGAAGAACGCGGACTGCGGCTTGAGGACGGCCACCCGGTCGGCCAGCGCCTCGACGACGGTGCGGGTGAAGCGCTCCAGGCCCGCGATGTCGTCGTTCAGACCCCAGGAGGCGAGCAGCGAGGCGTGCGGGTCGATGCCGACGCAGAGCGGCCCGCGGATGTCCATGGCGCGGCGCAGTCGTGCGCCGAACGGTTCAAGAGTCACTTCGTGGCCTTCCGGGTCTCGGCGCCGACGGCCTCGGCGAGGGTGGCGTACGGGGAAGCGGCGAGGCGTGCGGCCAGGCCCTTGTGGATCGCACGGGCGTAGAACGGGCCCTCGTAGATGAAGGCGCTGTAGCCCTGGACGAGGGTGGCGCCGGCAAGGATCCGCTGCCAGGCGTCCTCGGCGGTCTCGATGCCGCCGACGCCCACCAGGGTGATCTCGTCGCCGACCCGCGTGTAGAGGCGCCGCAGGACCTCCAGGGAGCGCGCCTTGAGGGGCGCTCCGGAGAGTCCGCCGGTCTCCTCGACGAGCGACGGTGAGGACTTCAGCCCGAGACCGTCGCGGGCGATGGTGGTGTTGGTGGCGATGATGCCGTCCAGGCCGAGCTCGACCGCGAGGTCGGCGACCGCGTCGACGTCCTCGTCGGCGAGGTCGGGGGCGATCTTGACGAGGAGCGGGACCCGGCGCTCGGTGACGGTCCGGTCGGCCGCCTCGCGTACGGCGGTGAGCAGCGGGCGCAGCGCCTCGGTGGCCTGGAGGTTGCGCAGACCGGGCGTGTTGGGCGAGGAGACGTTGACGACGAGGTAGTCGGCGTGGCGGGCGAGCCGCTCGGTGGACTTCACGTAGTCGCCGACGGCCTCGGCCTCCGGCACGACCTTGGTCTTGCCGATGTTGACGCCGACCGTCGTCCGGAAGACGGGGTTACGGGCGGCCAGGCGCTCGGCCACGGCCGCGGAGCCCTCGTTGTTGAACCCCATGCGGTTGATCAGCGCACGGTCCGCCACGAGGCGGAAGAGGCGCTTCTTGGGGTTGCCGGGCTGCGGCTCGCCGGTGACCGTACCGATCTCGATGTGGTCGAAGCCGAGCATCGACATGCCGTCGATCGCGACGGCGTTCTTGTCGAAGCCCGCGGCTAGACCGAACGGGCCGTGCATGCGCAGACCGAGGGCCTCGGTGCGCAGCTCCTTGTAGCGGGGGGCGAGCACCGCGGCGACGAAGGTGCGCAGGACGGGGATGCGGGCCGCGAGGCGGATCCACCGGAAGGCCAGGTAGTGGGCCTGCTCCGGGTCCATCCGCTTGAAGACCAGCCGGAAGAAGAACTTGTACATGGGAGTGTCCTCACAGAGAGGGGGACACCGTTTCCGGTGTCCCCCTGCTGGGCTGCCTAGGGCTTGTTTCGAAAGTAGCGTCGTCCGCCCGCGGGGCGGGCCGGGCGGCGTCCGGAGCGTGCGTACCGGACGCCGCCCGGCAGACGGGACTTTCGAAACGCGCCCTAGTCGCGGGCCGCGGTCAGACGTTCCGCGTGTTCCTGGAGGGAACGTACGCCGACGTCTCCGTGGGTGAGCGCGTCGATGCCCTGGACCGCGGCGGCGAGCGCCTGGACCGTGGTCAGGCACGGCACCGCGCGGGCCACGGCCGCCGTACGGATCTCGTAGCCGTCGAGGCGGCCGCCCGTCCCGTACGGCGTGTTGACGATCAGGTCGACCTCGCCGTCGTGGATGAGCTGGACGATGGTCCTCTCGCCGTTCGGCCCCTCGCCCTCGGACTGCTTGCGCACGACGGTGGCGTTGATGCCGTTGCGCTTGAGGACCTCGGCGGTGCCGGAGGTGGCCATCAGCTCGAAGCCGTGGGCGACCAGCTCACGGGCCGGGAAGATCATCGAGCGCTTGTCACGGTTGGCGACGGAGATGAAGGCACGGCCCTTGGTGGGCAGCGGGCCGTACGCGCCGGCCTGCGACTTGGCGTACGCCGTGCCGAAGACCGAGTCGATGCCCATGACCTCACCGGTGGAGCGCATCTCCGGGCCGAGGACCGTGTCGACGCCGCGGCCGTGGATGTCGCGGAACCGCGACCACGGCATGACGGCCTCCTTGACAGAGATCGGCGCGTCGAGCGGCAGGGTGCCGCCGTCGCCGCTCCTCGGCAGCAGGCCCTCCTCGCGGAGCTCGGCGACGGTCGCGCCCAGCGAGATGCGGGCGGCGGCCTTGGCGAGCGGCACCGCAGTCGCCTTCGACGTGAAGGGGACGGTACGGGAGGCACGCGGGTTGGCCTCCAGGACGTACAGGATGTCGCCGGAGAGCGCGAACTGAATGTTGATCAGCCCACGCACGCCGACGCCCTTGGCGATGCCCTCGGTGGAGGCGCGCAGCCGCTTGATGTCGTAGCCGCCGAGGGTGATCGGGGGCAGCGCACAGGCGGAGTCGCCGGAGTGGATGCCGGCCTCCTCGATGTGCTCCATGACGCCGCCGAGGTAGAGCTCGGTGCCGTCGTAGAGCGCGTCGACGTCGATCTCGATGGCGTCGTCGAGGAAGCGGTCGACCAGGACCGGCCGGGTGGGGCTGATCTCGGTGGACTCGGCGATGTACGAGGAGAGCCGCGTCTCGTCGTACACGATCTCCATGCCACGGCCGCCGAGCACGTACGACGGGCGCACGAGGACGGGGTAACCGATCTCGTCGGCGATGGACTTGGCCTCTGCGAACGTGGTGGCGGTGCCGTGCTTCGGGGCCGGGAGCCCGGCCTCGGCCAGGACACGGCCGAACGCGCCGCGGTCCTCGGCTGCGTGGATCGCCTCGGGGGAGGTGCCGACGACCGGCACCCCGTTGTCCTTGAGCGCCTGCGACAGACCCAGCGGGGTCTGGCCGCCGAGCTGGACGATGACACCGGCGATCGGGCCCGCGAGGGACTCGGCGTGCACGATCTCCAGCACGTCCTCGAGCGTCAGCGGCTCGAAGTACAGGCGGTCGGAGGTGTCGTAGTCCGTGGAGACGGTCTCCGGGTTGCAGTTGACCATCACGGTCTCGTAGCCCGCGTCGCTCAGCGCGAAGGAGGCGTGGACGCAGGAGTAGTCGAACTCGATGCCCTGACCGATGCGGTTGGGGCCGGAGCCGAGGATGATCACCGCGGGCTTGGTGCGGGTCGCGACCTCGCTCTCCTCGTCGTACGAGGAGTAGAAGTACGGCGTCTTCGCGGCGAACTCGGCGGCGCAGGTGTCGACCGTCTTGTAGACCGGGCGGATGCCGAGCGCGTGCCGCACCTCACGGACGACGTCCTCGCGCAGACCGCGGATCTCGGCGATCTGGACATCCGAGAATCCGTGCCGCTTGGCCTCGGCGAGCAGCTCGGGACCGAGCTTGTCGGCGGCGGCCAGTTCGTCGGCGATCTCCTTGATCAGGAAGAGCTGGTCGACGAACCAGGGGTCGATCTTCGTGGCGTCGAAGACTTCTTCCTGGGTGGCGCCGGCCCGGATCGCCTGCATGACCGTGTTGATCCGGCCGTCGGTCGGGCGGACCGCCTCGGCCAGCAACTCGGCCTTGTCACCGGGCTCACCGGTGAAGGCGAACTGCGAGCCCTTCTTCTCCAGGGAGCGCAGCGCCTTCTGGAGCGCCTCGGTGAAGTTGCGGCCGATCGCCATGGCCTCGCCCACCGACTTCATGGTGGTGGTGAGGGTCGAGTCGGCGGACGGGAACTTCTCGAAGGCGAACCGCGGTGCCTTGACGACGACATAGTCGAGCGTCGGCTCGAAGGAGGCCGGGGTCTTCTCGGTGATGTCGTTGGGGATCTCGTCGAGCGTGTAACCGACGGCCAGCTTGGCGGCGATCTTGGCGATCGGGAAGCCGGTGGCCTTCGACGCCAGCGCCGAGGAGCGGGAGACGCGCGGGTTCATCTCGATCACGATGACCCGGCCGTCGGTCGGGTCGACGGCGAACTGGATGTTGCAGCCGCCGGTGTCGACGCCGACCTCACGGATGATCGCGATGCCGATGTCGCGCAGCCGCTGGTACTCACGGTCGGTGAGCGTCATCGCCGGGGCGACGGTGATCGAGTCACCCGTGTGGACGCCCATCGGGTCGAAGTTCTCGATGGAGCAGACGACCACGACGTTGTCGTGCTTGTCGCGCATCAGCTCCAGCTCGTACTCCTTCCAGCCGAGGATGGACTCCTCCAGGAGCACCTCGGTCGTCGGGGAGAGCGTGAGGCCCTGACCGGCGATCCGGCGCAGCTCCTCCTCGTCGTGCGCGAAGCCGGAGCCGGCACCGCCCATCGTGAAGGAGGGGCGGACGACGACGGGGTAGCCGCCGAGCGTGTCGACGCCCTGGAGCACGTCGTCCATCGTGTGGCAGATGACCGAGCGGGCGGACTCGCCGTGGCCGATCTTCGCGTTGACGGCCTCGACGACGCCCTTGAAGAGGTCGCGGTCCTCGCCCTTGTTGATGGCTTCGACATTGGCGCCGATGAGCTCGACACCGTACTTCTCCAGAACACCGTTCTCGTGCATGGAGATCGCGGTGTTGAGCGCGGTCTGGCCGCCCAGCGTCGGGAGCAGCGCGTCGGGGCGCTCCTTGGCGATGATCTTCTCGACGAACTCGGGGGTGATCGGCTCGACGTACGTGGCGTCGGCGATCTCCGGGTCGGTCATGATCGTCGCCGGGTTGGAGTTCACCAGGATGACGCGCAGGCCCTCGGCCTTGAGGACGCGGCAGGCCTGGGTGCCGGAGTAGTCGAACTCGGCAGCCTGACCGATGACGATCGGGCCGGAGCCGATGACCAGGACGGACTGGATATCGGAGCGCTTAGGCACGCTGGCCCTCCATCAGGGATACGAAGCGGTCGAAGAGGTACGCGGCGTCGTGCGGGCCCGCGGCTGCTTCGGGGTGGTACTGGACGCTGAAGGCCGGCTGGTCGAGGAGCTGCAGCCCCTCGACGACCTGGTCGTTCAGACAGACGTGGGAGACCTCGGCGCGGCCGAACTTCGTGTCCGACACCTTGTCCAGCGGGGCGTCGACGGCGAAGCCGTGGTTGTGCGCGGTGACCTCGACCTTGCCGGTCGTGCGGTCCTGCACCGGCTGGTTGATGCCGCGGTGGCCGTACTTGAGCTTGTACGTGCCGAAGCCGAGCGCGCGGCCCAGGATCTGGTTGCCGAAGCAAATACCGAAGAGCGGCGTCTTCCGCTCCAGGACGCCCTGCATGACGGAGACCGGGTGGTCGGCAGTGGCCGGGTCGCCGGGGCCGTTGGAGAAGAAGACTCCGTCGGGCTGGACCGCGTACACCTCGTCGAGGGTGGCGGTGGCGGGCAGGACGTGCACCTCGATACCGCGCTCGGCCATCCGGTGCGGGGTCATGCCCTTGATGCCGAGGTCGATAGCGGCGACGGTGAACTTCTTGGTGCCGATCGCGGGGACGACGTACGTCTCCTTGGTCGCGACCTCGGCGGAGAGGTCGGCGCCCACCATCTCGGGGGCTTCCAGCACTCGGGCCAGCAGCGTGGCCTCGTCGGCGACCGCGTCGCCGGAGAAGATACCGACGCGCATGGCGCCGCGCTCGCGCAGGTGGCGGGTGAGGGCGCGGGTGTCGATGCCGCTGATGCCGACGACGCCCTGGCGCTCCAGCTCCTCGTCGAGCGAACGCTGCGAGCGCCAGTTGGACGGCACCCGTGCGGGGTCGCGCACCACGTAGCCGGAGACCCAGATCTGCTGGGACTCGGGGTCCTCGTCGTTCACCCCGGTGTTGCCGACGTGCGGGGCGGTCATCACGACGACCTGGCGGTGGTACGAGGGGTCGGTCAGGGTCTCCTGGTAGCCGGTCATGCCGGTGGAGAACACCGCCTCGCCGAAGGTCTCCCCCACGGCCCCGTAGGCGCGGCCGCGGAAGGCGCGGCCGTCCTCCAGGACGAGTACGGCGGGAGCTTTGGCGGCTCCCCGGGTGGAGATGGTCATCGTGCGGTGCCTTCCGTAGTGCTGGTGAGGTGGTGAATGGCGTCGACCCAGGCCGGGTGTTCGGCCGAGCGGTCGGAGCGGAAGCCGGAGTCGATCAGCTTGTCGCCGAGCGCCCAGGTGATGATCAGCAGGCCGCCCTCGGGGAGGACCTTGCCCGCGATGCCCTTGTCGAGCCGGGCGTCACGCAGCTGCGCGGCCGGGACGAAGAAGTCGGCTGCTCCGGGGCGTACGACGTCGAGTCCCTGCTCGGTCAGCGTGAGCTCCACGCGGCTGCGGGTACCGAGGCCGTGGGCGACGATCCGGTCGAGCCACTGCCCGGCGGTCGTCGAGGCGTGGTAGCGGCCGGTCATCGTCAGCAGCGGCTCGCCGTCGGCGTACCCCTCCGGCGTGGCGGGCAGCTCCGGCAGATCGGACTGCAGGCTCCCCCGCCACTTCCACCCCTGGCGCATCAGCCAGTAGATGAAGGCGATGAAGACGATCAGTCCGATCACCCAGCTGATGCGGGCGGGCCAATCGGTCACGTCCGCCGACTTCTGCTCGGCGGCCAGCTGGTACAGGGGGGTCAGTGATGTCACGCGAGCTTCCCGTCGACGACCGTGGCACGGCCCCGCAGGAAGGTATGGGTGACGCGACCCGGCAGCTCGCGCCCCTCGTACGGGGTGTTGCGGCTGCGGGAGGCGAAGCCCGCGGGGTCCACGACTCCACGGTATGCCGGATCGACCAGCGTGAGGTTGGCAGGCTCACCGGCCGAGACGGGGCGGCCGTGTCCGTCGAGCCGGCCGATGGCCGCCGGGCGGAACGACATCCGGTCGGCGACGCCCGCCCAGTCGAGGAGCCCCGTCTCGACCATCGTCTGCTGGACGACGGAGAGCGCGGTCTCCAGACCCACCATGCCCATGGCGGCCGCGGCCCACTCGCAGTCCTTGTCCTCGTGCGGGTGCGGGGCATGGTCGGTGGCGACGCAGTCGATCGTGCCGTCGGCGAGTGCCTCGCGCAGGGCCAGCACGTCGGCCTCGGTGCGCAGCGGGGGGTTCACCTTGTAGACCGGGTTGTACGACCGTACGAGCTCGTCGGTGAGGAGCAGGTGGTGCGGGGTGACCTCGGCGGTCACGTTCCAGCCCTTGGACTTGGCCCAGCGGACGATCTCCACCGAGCCGGCGGTCGACAGGTGGCAGATGTGCACCCGGGAGCCGACGTGCGCAGCGAGGAGAACATCGCGGGCGATGATCGACTCCTCGGCGACGGCCGGCCATCCACCGAGACCGAGCTCGGCCGAGACGATGCCCTCGTTCATCTGGGCGCCCTCGGTCAGGCGGGGCTCCTGGGCGTGCTGGGCGACGACACCGTCGAACGCCTTCACGTACTCCAGCGCGCGCCGCATGATCACCGCGTCGTCGACACACTTGCCGTCGTCGGAGAAGACTTTCACTCCAGCGGCCGAGTCGTGCATGGCGCCGAGTTCGGCGAGCTGCTTGCCCTCCAGTCCGACGGTGACGGCGCCGATCGGCTGCACGTCGCAGTACCCGGACTCCTTGCCGAGCCGCCAGACCTGCTCGACGACACCGGCGGTGTCGGCGACCGGGAAGGTGTTGGCCATGGCGTGCACGGCGGTGAAGCCACCGACCGCCGCCGCCTTGGTGCCGGTGAGAACGGTCTCGGAGTCCTCGCGCCCGGGCTCACGCAGATGGGTGTGCAGGTCGACCAGACCGGGCAGCAGAATCTGCCCCTCGGCTTCGACGACCGTCGCGTCGCCGGCGTCGATCCCGGCGCCACTCCAGTCGATTTCGCCCTGCCGGGCGGTGGCGGCAATGGTCTCGCCGTCGATCAGGACGTCCTGGGGCTCGCCGCCGAGGACCTTCGCGCCGCGGATAAGGATCTTGCTCATGATTACTTGTTCTCCTCGGAATCAGCGGGGCGCGCAGCGTTTCGATCAAGGGTGGTGGCGGGCTCGGACCCACCCAGCAGCAGATAGAGCACCGCCATCCGGATGGAGACACCGTTGGCGACCTGCTCGACGGCCGTGCAGCGGTCGGAGTCGGCGACCTCGGCGGTGATCTCCATGCCGCGGACCATCGGACCGGGGTGCATGACGATGGCGTGCTCCGGCATCTTGGCCATGCGCTCGCCGTCCAGGCCGTAGCGGCGGGAGTACTCGCGCTCGGTCGGGAAGTACGCGGCGTTCATCCGTTCACGCTGCACACGCAGCATCATCACCGCGTCGGACTTCGGCAGCACCTCGTCGAGGCTGTAGCTGACTTCGCAGGGCCACTGCTCCACACCCACCGGCACGAGGGTCGGCGGGGCCACCAGGGTGACGTGGGCGCCGAGTGTGTGCAGCAGGTGGACATTGGAGCGGGCGACCCGGCTGTGCAGGATGTCGCCGACGATGGTGATCCGCCGTCCGTCCAGGTCCCGGCCCAGGCCGGCGTCGGCGCCCACCAGCCGGCGACGCATGGTGAACGCGTCGAGCAACGCCTGGGTGGGGTGCTCATGGGTGCCGTCACCGGCGTTGACGACGGCGCCGTCGATCCAGCCGGACGTCGCGAGGCGGTACGGGGCGCCGGAGGCACCGTGCCGGATGACGACGGCGTCGGCGCCCATCGCCTCCAGGGTCAGCGCGGTGTCCTTGAGCGACTCGCCCTTGGAGACCGACGAGCCCTTCGCGGAGAAGTTGATGACATCGGCGGAGAGGCGCTTGGCAGCGGCCTCGAAGGAGATGCGGGTGCGCGTCGAGTCCTCGAAGAAGAGGTTGACGACGGTACGGCCGCGCAGGGTCGGGAGTTTCTTGATCGGCCGGTCCGCTACCCGGGCCATCTCCTCGGCGGTGTCGAGGATCAGGACGGCGTCGTCGCGGGTGAGGTCGGCGGCCGAGATGAGGTGACGCTTCATCTGGGTGTTCTCCTGGAGAGTTCAGGCATGCGGGCGTGCGGAAGCCGTCGTACGACCGGTGCGTCGTACGGGGATGTGTGCAGCTACTGCTCGCCTGCCGGAGCGGTCTGCTGGACGCCGAGCAGTACGGCGTCACGGCCGTCCTCCTCGGCGAGCTGGACCTTGACCGTCTCCCGCAGCGACGTGGGGAGGTTCTTGCCGACATAGTCGGCACGGATCGGGAGTTCGCGGTGGCCGCGGTCGACGAGGACCGCAAGTTGCACCGCGCGGGGCCGGCCGATGTCGCCGAGCGCGTCGAGCGCGGCGCGGATCGTGCGGCCGGAGAAGAGAACATCGTCCACCAGGACGACCAGGCAGCCCTCGATGCCCTCACCGGGGATCTCGGTACGCGCCAGGGCGCGCGCCGGGCGCAGCCGCAGGTCGTCGCGGTACATGGTGATGTCGAGGGAGCCGACCGGCATCTTCCGGCCGGTGATCTCCTGGAGCTTGTCGGCGAGCCGACGGGCGAGAAAGACGCCTCGGGTCGGGATGCCGAGCAGGACCACGTCGTCGGCGCCCTTGGCGCGTTCGACGATTTCGTGGGCGATGCGGGTCAGTACCCGGGCGACGTCGGGAGCCTCCAGAACGGGGCGTGCCGCATTGCCGGTGGCTTCGTGCTGTGCGTCCATAAGAAACGGACCTCCTTCTCCGCCTCACTGGACGGACCTTAAAGGACGTCGAAATTGCGTCATCAACGTTACCAGGGCTTGAACCCGACCCTGGTCGCACCCCCGGGAGGTGCCGGTCCGGACCATTCGGCTTGACGCATCCAAGTAACGCTGCGTAACCTCACAGTGAGTTACCAGACTTCGTCCGGGGAGCCTTATGTCCAGCGAATACGCAAAACAGCTCGGGGCCAAGCTCCGTGCCATCCGCACCCAGCAGGGCCTCTCCCTCCACGGCGTGGAGGAGAAGTCCCAGGGCCGCTGGAAGGCCGTCGTGGTCGGCTCGTACGAGCGCGGCGACCGCGCCGTGACCGTGCAGCGCCTCGCCGAGCTGGCGGACTTCTACGGGGTCCCGGTGCAGGAGCTTCTGCCCGGTACGACGCCTGGCGGGGCCGCAGAGCCGCCGCCGAAGCTTGTCCTGGACCTGGAGCGCCTCGCTCACGTCCCGCCGGAGAAGGCCGGACCGCTGCAGCGCTACGCCGCGACGATCCAGAGCCAGCGCGGTGACTACAACGGCAAGGTGCTCTCGATCCGCCAGGACGACCTGCGCACGCTGGCCGTGATCTACGACCAGTCGCCGTCCGTGCTCACGGAACAGCTGATCAGCTGGGGCGTGCTGGACGCGGATGCGCGTCGCGCGGTTGCCCACGAGGAAGGCTGACGTCCGGGGCTGAAGCCCCGGCCAGCAGAAACGTACCGCCGGGTTGCCGGGTGCCTTTTCGGGCCCGGTAACCCGGCGTTTTTTCTGCCCCGGTCCGGGAGCGCGGGGCCGTCCTGGCGGGCGGTGCGGTTCTCGCACCCCGGTCCGGGGGCGGGGGTTCCGTCCTCAATCGCCGGACGGGCTTGATTTTCGGCGCCGTGCCCCCCGGGGGCGCCGCCGCGCTGTCCGGTGGTGGGGCGGGTGGGGCCCCTCCGGGGCGTCTCCTCGGGACTGGCGCGGAAACCGGCACCGCGGA